>CAMYVQ010000001.1 GCA_947302435.1 uncultured Prevotella sp.
ACCTATCCAAAGCTCTGATTATGACCACTTTCAAGTATCTTTTGGAAACATCAACCTGCATAGAGTTATTGCGGGGTAATGAGATTGTACGCCAAAAATGCATTGTGCAGAATCAATACTGTTGCATTTCTGCTATTACAGCTATTGAATTGTTGTATGGGGCTCATAATGCTCCAGAAAAATATCGCGAGCAAGAACTGACTAAGGCAAGAATGCTTATCGATTACTACACAATTGTTGGCATCGACGATATCCCAGAGTTTTTCAGTAGCGAGAAATACCGCTTGGAGAAAATAGGCAATATCATTGAGGATTTTGACCTAATGATTGGTGGTATTGGCGTTATAGGCGATCTGATAGTTGTTACCCATAACACCAGGTATTTTAGCCGTATCGAGGGGATAAAACTTGAAGATTGGACTCTTTAAAGTATTATTCCCAGACCACTAACTCGCGAGGCAGAGAGATTTTCTTCGCCTCACCACGTTTGCCATCAATATAATAATGACGTGCAAGATGGTCATCAAACTGGCCCACAAAGGCGCCTCGGATTCTGGCACATTTCTCGTTGATGGAGTTTAGCAATGGGTTCGTTACATCCTCAATGCTTTGTATCGCTCTATCTGTCAATCCCATTGGTTTCAGCTTGACATAAATCTCCGTCAGTTCTTTACGATAGTTAGGCAGATGCTTGAACAGTATTCCCTCAGGATGTGCCAAGAACAACAGATATACAGCTTTCACTAATGGTTCCATTTTAATCTCCATGTCGTTGTAGTCTGGTAGCAACAACCGATAATCTTTTGTTATCACCAGTCGGCTTAGCCTATCATCAGGATGTATCAACTGTTCCAGTATATATTGTGCTATTCCCCTCTGCCTCAGTTTGGCTATCCGTTCCTTAACCTCCTCTATCAAATCATTAGTATTCTCCTCTTCTTTCTGAGAGTTAAAATTCTCGTCAGCCCCATTTTCGCCAACAACATCCCCCCAATCATCAAAACCACCTTGCTTTTCAAGCAATCGCTCATGCTCATTTTTCTCAATAGAGATTTGCTTACCAATCCTATGCAACTGGTCACCGATTGACTCAGAAGAATTTGTCGAAAGCGGATAGAAACGGTTTGTCACCTTGTCATTCCCGTCATCATCTCTATAAACATCCTCTGTACGAATGAATCCATGTTTAATCAGCCCCCTGTCGGAATCGTGTTCAAGATATTGCAGAAGGAAATCATTACCAAGCTGCACCTCTTCCAGTTTATCTTTAGAGAGATAAGGAGCACGATAGTGTAACACTTCCTTTTTCCTCAGCCGCTTCAAGAGAAGGGGAAGATAGATAATCTGAAATCCTATCATCTGTCCCCAACCCTCCAGTATTTCCGGATTCTTCTCAAACAGTTCTGTCAACTGTTTGTCTTCCTCTGTAGCCACATACAGCAATTCCTTCGGTCCCAATTTCCCTCCTAATCTGAACCTTATTTTATTGTCTAATGTGAGCATGTTATCGTCAGGTAATGGCCGTTGAACAGATTCCGTTTTCCGCTCCACCCGTCTTTCCGCAAAGAACAATATAATAAAGAATGCTGCCACGACAATATCCACAGCATTCCAAAGAGTTCGACCTAAAACGATCTTGTAGATGGGTTGAAATAGCAATGCAAGAGTGATGAACACCCACATGGCTATCTTCTTATTAAGCATGTAGTATCTATAAGCCAGTCCACCACATGCAACCAACATGATGAAGCGTACCAGCATGAAGTAGCCGTATGGCATCGGAGCCAAACAGAGCAGCAACATGGCTGCAAGGAAAAGATAGAGTTGTTTCATCGTCGTTTACTTTTTGGAAGTAGAGTCATCATTTCCGTGTTGATACTTTTTTATGGATTACATTTACTGCATGGCATATAGCCTTCGTCTATAGCAGCAGCACTTGACACTTGTTTTGTCTTATGTGCCTTTTTGAGGATGTAGCATCTGAGACGATGGTATTTCTTTCCTTTCGGAGTAATATAAACATCCCCGTTCTCATCCAGTTCCACACGTTCATACATCGTCGATTTCGATTTAAACGTAGAAGGGACAGCGAATGGAGAGATTGTATTGCCCCCATTGCTAAACAGCGATTCTATCCCCAAAATGGAAGACGCTCCTAATAGTACGCCGATTCCACCATTTATCAACTGATTCTTATTCAATGCCATCCTCATCTTTCTTTATAGATTACCATTCTCTAATGTCCGCCTTTGCCTCTACTACCGTCTCAATGCTGTCAGGAAGCGCTGAGAAGAAGTCATATCCCGTGATGCGCTCCACCTCGTCAATGGAGTTAACGAACTGGTCACGCTTCTTCTTCCCCTCGTTGTTCCTCACCACAAAGCCGATGGCCTTGGGAGTTCCTTGTAAGCATAGGACAACTTTGAAGAAAGCTTCTGGCACCACCACTTTGTTCATGCCTATAGTTTCATGTCCTCTTTTCAAGAATATTGGTCCACAAACAATATACACATCATCATATTTCTTTGCCCATCTTCTACAGTCCTGTTCAATACGATTCCATACTCCGCTATTCAAGTTACGGTCTTGTGGGCAAATATTTGTCAACAGGTTCGACTCATGCATTGCTTTCTCATCCCATTTGTTGTCACCTGCAGGACACATGTGGCCTCTCGACCATCCGCTCCCCCGATAGTCCTCGTTGGTAGCCCTGGGCGCAGGCACGTCCATATCCTCATAGAAAGCGTTGTCCCTTGGCAGCATCCCGTCTGCATGCTCTGCCGTCAGATGCCAAGCCACCCAGTTCGGGCATAGCATCTCTTTATTGTAGGAAGCAACATACCCTGTCCTCTCCAGCGTCTGAGACGGCACCTGCTTCGGCATCGCAGGTATCAGCAAATCCAATTCTTCCTGAGACCAACTAACAGATGCGTCTTCATCGACTATTACCTCATCCTTATTCTCATCGAAGCCATCACTTGTTTCAACGAACTGCAATCGATTCTGCCCATGTGGCCTTCTGTCTCTTATACAAGAAGCAGAAATACCAATCAGCAGCAATAGTACAACGATAATATTACTCCTCATACGCACCATCTAAATCATTTCCTCGTATTGGAAAAGAACTTATCCAAGAAAGCATGCGTACACTCTATATCATCACGACCATGCCAGCGTGCAGGAGAGTGTTTGTATTCAATTGTACTTCCATGTTGATTTAGGAACTCAACCTGTGATGTACAGTCTGACTCGGCTTGGGTATTAAAGAAGTACACAGGAATAGTCGCTTTTCTTGGATTACCACACGACATGGGCATCGCAGCAGCAAAAACATGTTCACTATATTGCAAGAAATCCCATGTTCCAACACCTCCATCCGACGATCCTGCCAAATAGATACGCTTAGGGTCAATAAGCCCTTTATAATCTAAGTCTTTTATCATTCTCATAACGTCATCGTAGCAATCCTTCCATGCCACACAATTCGCATTTTGGGCTTTATGGCAGATGGGGAACAATGCAATTGACTTGATATTCTTTTCTTGAAGATAGTTTAGCACACTATCATCAGCAGCACAACAGTCAAGATGATTAAATTCAAACAGATTATGCATTTTTCTATCGTGAACGCCACCATGCAACCAGATAAACAACAAGGATTTTCCTTCTTTCTCTTGATGAATATTCACGACTTTACATGGAAGGTTGTAATAGAACGTCCCTTCTGGCATCATGGCTTTTGTAATCGTGTCATGCACATACACTATTTTTACATATTTCGCATTTTCCCTTTGATCGTCGGATTCATCTGTTTCTATTATTCTCTTGTTATTACAATTTGCCAATGTAACAATCACTGTCATGGCCATACAAATCTTTGCGATTAGATTCATATATCATAGCTTTTTTAAAAGGTGAAGAAAAAATCATTTGTACACAAGATATGGTTTTACCGCTTCAATACTCCATGCGTAATTCAAATTTGCTTGTGAATTTGCATCCAAAGTACCAGAAGTAATTCCCACGACTTCACCATACTCATTAATAAGCGCACCGCCACTACTGCCGTGATCAATAGCAGCACTAATCTGCAGTAAAAATTCATCACGCCACTGTGACACATCTCCAGAAGAGAATGTGTTCTCTAATCCTTTTGGACTACCAATTGTAAAAATACGGTCACCTATACTTGGCTTACTAGACGCAATGGGTATATAGTTCGTTCGACCACATTCAACACGAAAGAGAATAAAGTCGTATTCCTCACTCTTTGTGTATATCTCAGATACTTTGTATGCTGTATCGTCCCTTTCAAGCTTAATTGCTTCCATGCCAACACCTGTATCTTTAAAGACGTGATAGTTACTAATAGCCAAACCGTTATCGTCAATAAAGAAACCTGAACCCTGATAGACATTCGAGCCATCTGTTGTATAAACCATAAAGACTGCTGAATGAAACCTTGTGAATATTTGACTTCCTTCAAGCTTATTATTAGTTCTTTTTGGCTTGCTCACGACTGGTCCATTGTCAGAAAAGACTTTTTGATTTGAAGTCTGTGGTCTACGGATATGACCTGATTTGTGAGCACAGGAGCAAAGCGCTCCAATAAGTAAAGCCAAGCCTATGAGATAACTACTTTTTCTCATCTTTAATGATGTTTTTGGGTAAGACATGTATCAAGAAACGTTGATTCTTGACTTCTTCCTTTTCACGCATAGAGTGTGTTTTCAATTCTCCATCACCGCTTCCTGCAATTTGTATCTCACAATTCTTGCCAAAGTCCAACTTCCGTTCTTGCATCCAATAGCGGATAAGCCCTAAGGCCCGTTCATAGCTCAATTCATAATTCCGTTGATAACCATCTTTCAAGTCTGATGCTTGCCCCTCAATAATCAACAAGTATTGATAGTTCTCATGTTTGGCAATGAATTGCTGTATTTCCTTACCAGCTTCGTATAACGGCTCTAATTTGGTAGGATCTATTTCGTTTAGTGTACCTCGGCCTGTAGGAAACTTGACTTCAATGTTTAGAACATATTTCTTATACTCTGGACGGTAATTGAAATATTTAGGGTTGAGGTCTTTTGTCGAGGCCTCAACCTTTCGTATTTCGTCCAACTGTCGTTGTGTTACTTCCATACGCTTGTAGAGTAGCACTATCACCAGAACGAATAGAACAAGCATGATGAAAAACAAACTTGTCATCAGGTCTGAATAACTTGTCCAGAAGAAAGATTCTTTTCTCTTTATCATGGCTTATAATAACTTATGGCTGCAATGCTGTCGTATCTGACTGATTGGGAAACAGAACCTCTGGGTTGGTCACAACAACAGCATTAGCTGGCTGGCTTTCATGTCTTTCGTACTCTTTATCATAAATCATGTATGCCATACCGCCTACTCCAATTGTTATGACAATAGCACAAAGAGAGATGAGCAATTTCATCCAGAATGGAAGAACATTTATTTTGACATCTGGAACGTTATAAGCCTCTTCTGAACGTGAGAACGTTCTAAGTGTCTTGTTGATTTTTTCAACCAACGAATCATTTGACCGCTCCACATGTTGAAGTAGGCTTTGCATATGTTTGGGAATCTTGGCTATTTCTTCTAATTGAGTTTCTAGTTTTGGCAATTGCTTCAATCTTTCAGTGTATTCATTACACATTTGTTTATTCAATTCAATGAATTTATCTGACTGGTTCGTCAAGGATTTTTGCAATTCATCAGCGGCTTTCGCAGAAGTTTCCTTTAGCGACTCCAAGGCTTTCCTCAATGTATCATCTTCATCAGCAACCGTTTTTGCTATTTCCGCTTTATTTCGTTCAAAGAAATCACGTATTTCTTCCATAACATGCAAGCGTTCGGCTTCCTCATGGAACTGTTCGTTAAATTTTTGAATGGCTTCTGTATAGCCTTTGACACTATTTAGGTAATAATTGAACTGCTCCAATTTGCCTGTACACTCCTGAAGCTCTTTTAATACATTTACATTCGCCCTTGCCATCTTCATTACATCCATTTCCTGCACAGCCTTTACAATATCGGCTTGGATTGAATAAGATGTGTTTACGTCTTGAAGAGCATTTCTAAGCTCGCTTGTGTTAGCCGAGAATGTGTTGTTGAATTTATTCAAATTCCTGACCAAATTTGTCATGGCCGATGACGTATCATTGGGCAAAGCGGGGAGTAACTCTGCTTGCATCCATGCAAGAAAATCATTTTTCCCCTTTTCTTCATTCAGTTTGTAGCCCTTAAACATTAAAGAATTAATTGTTGTAAGAGCGATGCCACATATACTTGCAACCATTGCCCAAGCTACACCTGTCAGAAGTTCGTTAATACCATGAGCTGCCGCCTCCATAGCTACGGCCACCGCTCCAGGATTTGCAGCACCACCTGTGCCTCCTATCAATGCGCTTATACTATCAGTATACAGGAGGGAGCCAAGGCCAATTATAACACCAATCATTGTACCTGCCAATCCACAATATAGCGGAACAGGTGTCTGTGTGCTGATTTCTTCTTCTACGGAATCACAATGTCTGTCAATAGCATCTTTCAACAAATGAAAATCAATTACCGAACCAGAATTGTTTCTAAGATACTTGTTTATTGAATTCCTGATTGACTCAAAGACCGTGTTACCCCTACCGCTAATTCCATAAACGAATCCTGTCTCTGAATTTTTATTAACGCCCCATGATTTGGAATTTTCAAAAATGTCACGAAATACATACATTCTTTGCAAATTTCTTATAAAGAAGAAAACCTGCAAGCATATAATGCCTATGACAATAATAGGCACCCATTGTACAAAACCAGTCATATCAATTCTTTAATTTAATATCTGCTTTATCAGTAATTTTCCAAAAATCATGCCCTTTGTCAAACACTGCTTTTCCTTTCTTAATTACTTTCATACTTTTCGCATAAGCCATATCACCGTTATATTCAACAGCTTCACTAACAGCATCAATAGATCGAATTTTGTCTAAATCTATGGGGGCAAACTCACAATGGTTGTCATCCGAATATTCTACTTCGAAATACGCTCCCTCATTACATGATTTAGGGTAATCATTAAACATGGCAATACCACCACCAACTTTCACTATCCCGAAATAGCCTCTCTTTATCGGTTGTTTTTTGTCTTCCTTGGGTTTCTCCAATTCGTTTTTGTTCTCATGACAGCAATTATTGAGAGACACTTCATTAGATTCCAATCTCCTTATCTGCTCAGAAAGTCGTTCAATATCTTTTTTCATGTCCGAACAATTACCTTCAATTTTACCTTCAATTTTCTTACATTTATCTGACATTTCTTTTTTATAAATATTAAGGCTTTCGTAACTATCATGCTTCGCCTCTCTCAATTCATGGGAAACATCTTTCCCCAATCTTCTTATGCGACGCAAAATGAAAAGACAGAAAACTAGTGCCAAGCCGCTAATGGCTAATACCAATATTTCCCAAATATTTGGCAATCTGCTTTCTTTGGTAACAGCCTTAGCAGCAATGACGGCTTCCACTTTCTCAGTATCTTTGGCTACAGCCTTTGTTGTGTCCGTTTTTAGAGAATCAGTTATACCTTTCTCTTTGTCTGATGTATCGGTTTGCTCTACAGGTGGTAATTGTGTCTCCATATATGTCCTTTGGTCTTCAAAACAAGAAGACAACATTACACACAAGGCAAACAATATAACTAAAGATTTCTGTTTCATGCTTGCTGATAGTTTATTGATAATGCGGTTGACAATGATTGCAATACGCCTTTGATAGGATAGAAGAAGAGTGTTTCATCCAACTTATTGTTACTTTCTGCCTCTTCTTTCATCAGTGCAAGACCTTTTTTGACATAAGTCTTGATATCATTCTTGTAAATTTCTCTGGCAATCTTCAACGAATTAGGAGAGACCCCAAAATAAGCATCTAAATCGAACTTCTGGTTCAGCCCTGTCAATGCAAAATCAAAGAAATTTTCTACTGATGTGACAACATGAGATATATACTCTTCGTCAACAGTATCATAAGTATCATTGTTTGTAATGACAGCCGTTCCATCACTTCGTAAAACGACTATCTTGCTTCTGTCAACTTCATTTGTCGTTTTCGAAATCAGACCTCCCTTGCAAGTTGATTTCTTCGGATTAGATTCTTCAGTAATGCCAAGAATATCCAAAGCGCCATTATAAGATCTGCCAAGTACATGCTCAAAGATTACTTTTGCCAGAGCCGACAAATCCTTATTGTTCGTTGTTAAAACAGATAAAACCTTACTGCCATTACCGCTAAAAGTAATATGGCGTGGCAACTCCAAGTTCTTTACTTTCACTATTTGGGCAATGTGATAAATAATAGAAACGTAGAACAGGACAAAGAGAATTTTAAAATTCTCGTCATCCCGAAGTTTTGCCGTAAAGTCAATTTCGTTTTTATTTAGGTTCTGTGCCAAGGTGTTGCTGCTCAGCGAGAAAAGGAACATGGCCATGTTGGCTGGCTTTTCTTCGTTTGATGCGAAGATGGCTGGCAACTCCTTCAAATCTTTACCATTAAGTAAAGTACGGTATATAGGCATAAAGTGGTCGATAATACCATTATGTGTATTCGCATCTGAGAATGAATCCTGGAACAAGGCATTTGATGCAAACCTAAATGAAGTAACACACTGTATGTTTTGGTCTTTAGCAAAAGCAATGTCAGTAGTTCCACCACCAATGTCAACATTCACAAGATTTGTGGCTTCCGCATGCCTGCGGAAATAATACTGGATTGGAGCTTCCGATTCGGTCATATAAGAGGTTTCTCCCTGACCGAAATATTTGTTATAGGCAGCATCCCAGGTTGTTCTAAGCGTGTTTATTCGTCTTGGAGCCATACTGATAGGATAGAACCACGTAATTTTTGTTCTGTCTAATCTACCTCCTTCCAAGACTACTTTATTTCTAATCAAAAGCATCAAACAGTCTATGTATGCTTCCATCATACGTCGTATATTGTCCTTGCCCCATTTTATATTATCTTCAATGGCATTATAGGACAACTCTTTCCGTTTGTTGAAAGTCAGTGGTATATTTACTAATCCAAAGGGGAATATAGACTTTTGCCAATCAATATTGCTTTTCGAATAAGACAATACTGTTCGTGTCGGGAAATTGAAGTCTGAGTCTTCACCAATAGATGAGGGCAAAAAGTCTTTCCCCATCAACTCGTCTTCAAGTGTCAGATCATCTTGGATGTTCAGATCTTCAATAAAGTGAGGAACAAACATTTTGCACATCATAGCGTTTTCTTTGTCATATGCGAACTCATGAGGCACAGTTCCGTTATTCTTTACAAACTCTATGTGTGTATTCGATGTTCCTAAATCAATAGCAAAGCTAAACTCATCATTAGTCTGCTGTTTTTCAAATTTCGGTATGATAATTCCATTACCTCCATGTCGGTCTGTCAGCTGTATGTAGTCGAAGTTTGTTTTGTCAACCGTATAGACTATTGCTTTCTTCAATGACGGCTCGTTTGTATTCCTACAGTCAGAAACGACTTGATGGATTTTTCCCTTTGAGTCGTAGAATGACATTTCGTATTTCTTAGAAAAGTCACTGATACAACCAACAGTATAAATTGCTTCATTAGGATCATTGAATTTGACATTTGGCATTATAAATCCAGCGAAATCGCGTTCAATGATTCCCCCTTGATTCTTCTCTTTATCCGACTTGTTACTACCACCATAATATATACGTGAGTATTCTATGCAATCAATACTTTTACCATCTCCTTTGATGGGAATCCTGATAACCACTTTTACAGACTCGCCTGCCAACAACTGCATCTCAATCATTTTTTTGCCAGAAGGTAGCCCATCCATAAGTTCCTTTGCCGTAAAGAACTTGAAGAAGTCTTTTTTAAGAGGTAAAAGAAAAGCAAGTTTTTCTTTATTGTCAAGTTTGCTATTCCCATCAAAGAAAAATTCTGCATTCAGTTTGTGAGAGACTTTGATAATATCGTCTTCCAAGAAGTCACTAATGGTCAAATAGGCATGAGTACTACCATCAAACGGCAATGACCGCTTGTTAATGTCATCCTCGTTATCATAATAAGGAGCGCGATTGGTATTTCCCCATTTACCTGTTACATAAGGTACTTCGGCATAAGTGTTGCCGGCATCAATGGGCAAAACGAGTGGTAGCTCACCTTGGTAAATACTAGAAACCATCTCGAATCCACTTTCTACTTTTTTCTCCCCTTTCTGATAGAGGTTAAAACCTAACACCTCAACAGTATTGACAAGCGTTGTTGTATTAACCGTAATTTCATCAAAGCCAGACGCATTTGAGTTTATATTACGCAACTCTTGTTTTAGTTCTTCGTTTGTCAATGCTTTATATGTCTCGTTAAGATAATCATCGACTTCAGGAAACAAATTAGAAAATCCAGGTATGCTATTTCTTAATATGAACCAAGACTTGATGTATTCTACATCAGCGCGAGCATACAGCGGTTGGTATTCATTATCAAACGGTTTGTCGTGGGCAAAGAAAATATCATTGACATAATCCAAACTGTTTGCTGTTGAGAAGAATAGGGTTGCAGGCGAAGTGGCACCAATGATGTTAAGAGGTGCGGGACCATGCTTATAGTTTAGCAGATATATGTTTCTGAGCTTGTCGAAATTGTAAGTAGTTTTATCGGAGTCGAGATATTTGTCTAATGCATCACCCAAATACTTATGTCCGTCACTATTAGAACTTTTAAGATCTGCTATCGCTTTTGCATAATCCCAGGTGATGATTTCTATTTTATCCGATAATTTACTGTGATTGAAGAATATTTCACCCACATCAAGTGCATCCGACACCATTTTATGAAATATCGAATCACCGTCAAGTTTTTTTGAACGGCATACTTCACTGAAGGCCATTTTAACAAGGTCGATTCTGGCAAAAGGTGAAGGAATGGATGTTATTTCATGTTTGGCAGTAGCACCATCTGGGTCTTGTATGGTTTTCCTTGCATTTGAATCGTAAGGGAATGCAACGGCACTGTTCCAATCTTGAAATGTATTAGTGCCACCTGTATATAATCTGAGTACTTTTGACATAATGATTAAAAATTAAATTTCTCTTTTACCAAACGTTTTGTTGCAATCGAATAGAGTTCAAGCAACCTGTCTTCTTTCGTGTTACTTACGCACTTTCCCACAGAAGAGCTCAACCTGTCAGCCAAAAGGCTGTAATTTGATTTGAAACTCCTGACAGACTGGGGCTTAATGTCAGTGACCACGTCAAAAGGCGTATCACCGACAGACAAGTTGAACAAATCCAAAGATCGTTTGTTCTCTTTCAGTTCTTTTAGCCACTCTTTGTAATCTTCGAAGAATTTCTTCAGGTTCCTAACAAACGGACTCTTGTAAAAGTCAGAGGAAAGTCCTAAACCCTGATTGGCAGCGACATCGGCAGAACTAATAAATTTGAATTTGTCCGCGAAGCAATTAGCCGACAAGACGAACTGCGTCAATGGAGCGCGAAGCATATCACAAAGACCATCATAGAAATCATTGAAAGTGATATTTGTTCCTGCTTTTCTTAGCCCGACTTCTTTATGAATGGTTGAATCAAGGCTAAACTCGTCATTGCAGAAATCGACAATGGCAGTAGCCGCCATAAATTCTATCAGATGTGCAGCATTCTGCTGATTAGCTCCTCCTTCGTTGTTTTCGTAAGTGTTTGTCAAGTCATCTGCCAAGTAGTACAATGCATTTATTTGATGGTTGGCACTGATATTCTTTTCATAATAAGCAAGCGCAGACCTTGCTTTCGAAATAAATGTCGATGAATCTATCTCACTTTCTTCATTGTTCTCAAGTCTGAAATAGGGTAATACCGTTACAGCTCCTATCACCGCCTGATTGATATTGGCAAAGTTGGGAATGCTTTTGTTTTTTCTTAAAGTCTTCAAAAGAAGCGGAAATCCACTGGAGCCTGTTCCTCCAAAAATAGAACTGATAATGAATATCTTATCACCTTGCTCGAAGGAATTAGCAAAAGTTGCAAAACCATCGGAATTGACAACTTGGTTGAGAACTACACTTCCAATATTCGGATTACCTTTAAATCCTACTTCCATGGATGAATGAAGGTTCTTTTCAGAGAAAAGCATTTGCATCATAGCTTGATTCTCTTTGCTCATCGATGGTAATTCGATGAACTGACGAAACTCTTTGTCGTTTGTATCTTTGATAACAAGTGTGTAGTTGTTGAGCAACTTTTCAAGTCTAGTCTTGAAAAATTGATTTTGATTCCCCTCAGAAAAAGTTAGCTTACTGTTAATCTGAGCATAGTCGTTCATGAGTGTAATGGTTCGCGTCAAATCAGCATTAGCCTGATCGGGATCAATGACGATAGGAACAATCTCGCTTGTGGAAATCTGAACTCCAGAAGCAAGCATCATTGTAAGCGAACGAAGCACACGCGAACCTGTGCCTCCAATTCCAAAAACATATAATTTTGCCATGGTTTTATTTTCTAAAAGTGTTCTCAGGTGCTACCCAACAATTTGTGCTTTTCCATTTGAACATATAAGTGAATGCAGTGAATACAATAATGGAGAGTAAGGCATTGGTTACTCCAAAAGCAATACAATTCCATTCGTCAATTGGAAGAGGGATAATTTGGTGCTGAGCATCCTCATAGACCATTTTGCCTTCATAAAGATGACTTAGTACCCATTGCCAGCCTACAAAAAAATTGATAATCATATTAATCCCAAGAAAAAGCAGCCATCCCCATAGACTGCATAATTTCGGATGATTGATTGCATAATAATAGATAAGCATGATTGCCAATGAAATCCCAAACATTGTCAGGCCAATCGCGACAAACATGTTTGTTTGCTGTTGCTCAGTAGCTTGACCCCATAAATAGTTTGCAAGATCAAGACCAAAAAAATCTTCGAACAACCAGCAATAAAAGCCTCCAAAAAATTGTCCCATAGTAATATTTTTGATTTAGTTATTAATTACAATTTTCATACCTGCCAACTCCGTGTGATCTCGATAGGCATCTGAAACCCCTAAAATAATATTCTTTATTCCCGTGGTCTGTGTAAGATGCTTCATGATGCTGTCGCCTGTTTCATCATTAGCATCGTCAAGCCAATAAGGTGATTCGGGACGAACAAATTTCACATATTCTCCACAAGCCTTAGTGCCTTTTTCTATATTTAAAGTAAGAACATGAGTGTTCTTATCCTTCGACTCGTTTATTTTTTCGATAGAAACAACATGTACTCTTGGATTTTGTGTCTTATAGCGAGTAGCATCTGAAATCATTGATTCCATCTGTAACATAGAAGAAAGGTCAGCTTGTATTTTAATTGTGTACATTCCATTTTTTGCAGTCTTACATTTGCACGGATTTTGCACCAGTCCAAACTGATTAGTAACCTCAAATGGAACCTCTTCAAATGTAGAGAAAGCAAAGTAGTCCTTCACTCCATGCTTGATTTCTGTGAAAGGAACCTTTTTGTTGAGTTTTGCTAGAATATGCTTACCACCAAATATCCACATATAGTAAGGACGTTTCACGTTATTCAGTTTTACCATACCTCCGAAAAAAAAGAGCATTCCGTTGAATTTTGATTCCATTCTGAATATCTCAACACCAAGATCTTTATTATCTTGTAGCTTTTTAACCAGAGCATTCCTAATATCAATCTGCCTATTAACTAAATAGTCTTTTGCATTGCCTTGAGGTACGTCCAATATGCAATCTGATACGAAAATGGAAATATCGTCTTTACCCATGTTTTTTAGTATCATTTCTAGCATATTTGCAATGTCAGAATTTGCTTTGTTGCCGTCCACTTTCTTAAATGATGCCACATTTAGTTTTTCAATGAATTTTTTAATACTACCTTTGAAAGGTACTACTTGTGAATTGATGTAATTCAGCTTCACTGTGTCTGCATAGCTACCTAATGTACTTACATAACTATAAACAGCATCTTTCAGCTCAGCTCCATCACACATATATCCATTCATACTTCCTGAATTTTCAATATAGACATTGACAATGGGGCGTTCCATATCTTGTGAAGGATACGCAATAGGAGTCCATGTTACACTAAAATCACGGCATCCCTGCATGATTATCAAAACCAGTAATAACAAAACAGTTGGAGGTAGTAGAGCAGTACCTTTTTTCATCGCGACATCTTCACCTATCAATCTCCCAAGTTTCGGCTATATGTTTTAAGTTCCAAATTTAAAGACGTGGGAGTCACTACTTCTCGCTTATCCCATGTGCAGGCTCTCGCATTGCCTCTCTCTTAGGATAAGCAACTCGAGTTAGCCCACGTCGTGATATATTGTAACAGAATACAATACACCCTACGTGGACGTTCCGGTTGCGTTCCTTCGAAGAGAGTTCTAATTTGCGAGATTAGCACATCGAAGATAACGTTCGTAAACGTCCTTTTCTAATAATATATGACCCTCTTGCCCTTACAGGCTAACTGAGTCGTTTGCAAATGTAAGAATTAATGTTCAAAGTTCCAAACAAATATGAGTTAATTTATGAAAAAAAAGATTTCACAAGCCTTGCGAAACTATGAAATGATTTGAGTGTTCAAATTGTTCATGTCTATACCTTTAAATAATTGTTCTAACTTGTTCATGCTTTCTAACAATTCGCAAAAGTCGGATTTTCGCCATAGAACATAGAAGAGGCCATTCCTTCATAGTCCTTTTGGCGAAGATGAAGAAAAAAAGTGTCCCAGAGTGAAATATTTGGCAAAATGTTTGGAAGGGAAGCAAATTTATCGTATCTTTGCAATGTGAATGAGAGTTGTATATAGGCGCGATTGCATCAAGCTCCGCAACCGTTCTAATTAAAACAAAGCCGTTGGTCGAGTACCTGCGGCTTTCGTTTTTCTAATAGGTTGGTGCTCCTGGATTCAGTCGCTCAATGGCTGACATGATCTGTTGGCGCGTCTGCACACTGGCATTCACCACCACAGCCTCACCGCTAAATACCACATAACATGCAGTTATCATGCCACTTGCGAAATCCATTTTCCTTCGCGAGATGTATTTTGAAAGTTCAAAAGAGCGCACTTGAAGAATATGCTCGTCAAGATCAATGACTACAATCTTACAGCCTTGCTTCTTTGCGGCCTTGAAACCTGCAGTAATACCTTTCTCACCCATGATTCCTTTGCGGTCTCCCAACTGCCCATCAATAGTGTACTCTGGATTCTTGTGCCCAAAAGACATGGTATGGGCATTGATAACGATAGTGACATCAGCAAAGGAATTGAGAATAGCACGAGCAGCACGGATATTACTAAGAAGCTCACGTTGGTCAGCGTTTACATTAATGAGCAAACGCTGACCATAGATTTCATCTTCTTTGTAATCCGTAGGTGTTATCATAATCAAGATGCAAATATACTGCATTTTCTTGAAAGTGCAGTAACTTTGAAAGAAAATCTTCTATTCTTCGTCCGAATAAACTACAATTCACATTCTGGCTCCCATAGGTGGTTTTTCATCTCCACATACCCGTTGGGCCTGAATTGCACGCCTTCCGACTCTAACAGTGGGTGCTGACGGCTCCAGCCGGGAGCCAGGCGGCCTTCTTTGTTGACCACGCGGTGGCATGCCAGCTGACTGACAATATTCAGCACGTCGTCGCGAAACTGCTGTGCTTGCTCTGGGGGCATCTTTTCATTTGCTCCCATACACCAAGGTGTTCGATGTTGTTTCAATGATTCAATAATTTGTTCTCGTAAAGACTGAGGACTGATCACCTCAAGGTTCTCGCCATTGGTATAATGCTACGAGTTCGCCCTGAATTAACAACCGACATTGTATCTCAGGCACTTAGTGCGTCCAAGGTACAATGTCGGTAAAGGAACACTATTT
This sequence comes from uncultured Prevotella sp., assembly GCA_947302435.1. Classification (GTDB taxonomy): domain Bacteria; phylum Bacteroidota; class Bacteroidia; order Bacteroidales; family Bacteroidaceae; genus Prevotella. Next base: position 15,932 of record CAMYVQ010000001.1, read on the forward strand.
TTGCCTTTTAGGAGGGCTAATCTTTCAGGCAACCTAATGGTATGATTTTAACTCCATCAGGACGGGTGTATGCCATCTGACCACCCGTAAGTATGATTAAAAGATCTGGTTCACGGACGGGCATCTGTTTCTCTTTCTCATTATGCTCACGGATAAGCCTCTTCAGTTCCAGAAGATGGCTTGCACCTTCCTCTATCTCATTGCTTCCTAATTTACACTCTACCAAAGCATAGCGCCCATCTTCAAGATGCAACACGAAATCGGCTTCCAGACCATATCGATCATGATAATAAGACACATGACTATATAACCCTTGTGTATACAAGAAAATCTTGCTTTTTGAGCTGTTTTATTCGGTGTTTTTGATGCGTTTTAATCTGTTTATTTGATAAATTTCATTCTGCGTCTTTGAAAAACAGATGCTTCGTTGCTCAATAGACTTGGCAAACAGCAAAAATATCTCAAAATATAAAGTCGGCACCAGAACTAAACTACTATTCCCATTCTGGCTCCCATAGGTGTTTCTTAATCTCCACATACCCGTTGGGCCTGAATTGTACGCCTTCAGACTCTAACAGTGGGCGCTGACGGCTCCAGCCGGGAGCCAGGCGGCCTTCTTTGTTGACCACGCGGTGGCATGGCAGCTGCTCGGCTCCAGGCGTGTATCTTAGGGTGCGGCCCACCATGCGCGAATGACTTGGCCATCCAGCCCAGGCGGCAATCGTTCCGTAAGTCGTGACGTGTCCACTGGGAATCTGACTGACAATATTCAGCACGTCGTCGCGAAACTGCCGTGCCTGCTCTGGGGTCATCTTTTCATTTGTTCCCATACACTAAGGTATTCGATGTTGCTGCAAAAATACGAAAAAAGACACAAAGTTGATATTGTTTCATCAAAAAAACTTGTGTTATTCAGAAATTATGCCTATCTTTGCCACGACAACATCCCGCCGCTTCCCATAAGAACAGCGTAAGCAGCGGGATATTTTTTGTATATAGAAATGCCAAACAGACGATGATGCTGGCACAGCTGATTCAAACATTACAAAAAACTGACAATATGGAACAGAAAAGGACTACCCCTGAGAGAATCATGGAGCTTGCACCCAATGAGGTGTTTGTGTTTGGAAGCAATTTGGAAGGAATGCATGGCGGTGGAGCTGCCTATCTGGCCTACAGGAAGTTTGGAGCCGTCTGGGGGCAAGGCGTAGGACTGCAAGGACGGAGCTATGGCATCCCGACGATGCAGGGTGGGGTGGATACCATCAAGCCCTACGTGGACGAGTTTATTGCCTTCGCCAAGGCGCATCCAGAACTCACGTTCTTAGTGACCCGTATCGGGTGCGGCATTGCCGGATTTACGAACGAGGAGATCTCGCCGCTGTTCGAGCATGCCCACGGAGTGGAGAACATCGTGCTGCCTTCGGGGTGGTGATGATTGCGTCATGAGAAGAGCGATTGTTATTGGCGCCTCGTCTGGCATAGGGATGGAGGTGGCACGCCTGCTGCAAAGGCAGGGATGGAAGCTTGGGGTGGCCGCACGGCGCGTGGAGCTGTTGCGTACCTTCGGTGATGCGGAAATGGAACAGATCGACGTGACGGCGGCGGATGCCACGGAACGCTTGCGCAGGCTGATAGAGCGGCTGGGCGGCATGGATCTTTTCTTCTATGCATCGGGCATCGGACACCAGAACAGGGAACTGAAGGAAGATATTGAACTGTCGACGATGCAGACCAACGCCCTCGGCTTCACAAGGATGATCGGCGAGGCCTACCGCTATTTTGCGGAGCGGAACGACACGGAGGCTTGGGGGCATATTGCAGCCATCACCTCGATTGCCGGCACAAAGGGACTGGGGCCTGCACCGGCCTATTCGGCTACGAAAGCGATGCAGAACGTCTATCTTCAGGCTTTGGAACAGCAGGCCCGTTCGCGTGGGTTGCGAATCCGTTTTACCGACATCAGGCCCGGCTTCGTGGATACGGCCCTGTTGAGCGGTGACTTCCGCTATCCGATGATGCTCAAGCCTGAGCGGGTGGCGAGGGAGATTGTCAGTGCCATCGACCGCCATGCACACATCCGTGTCATCGACTGGCGTTATCGGCTGCTGACGGCCTTCTGGCGGAGGCTTCCGCGTTGCATCTGGCGGAGAATGAGGCTCTGAGAATGAATATTGAAAGGGCAATGCCTTTTTTTCGCGAAAAATGCTTATTTTTGCAGCCGATATTGAATTATGTTACAGATAGAGATTGATAACGGCAGCGGTTTTTGCTTCGGAGTGACCACTGCCATTCAGAAAGCCGAGGAGGAACTGTCGAAAGGCACGACCCTCTACTGCTTAGGCGACATCGTACACAACGGCATGGAATGCGACCGCCTGCGCCAGTTGGGACTCATTACCATCAACCACGAACAGTTGGAACAGTTGCACGACGCGAAGGTGCTGCTGCGCGCCCATGGCGAACCGCCCGAGACCTACGAGCTGGCACGGCGCAACAACATCGAGATTATCGATGCCACCTGTCCCGTGGTGCTGCAATTGCAGAAACGTATAAAAACCCAATATGACACCAACCCCGAGGCGCAGATTGTCATCTTCGGCAAGAACGGCCATGCCGAGGTGTTAGGGTTGGTGGGACAGACACAGCGGAGGGCCATCGTCATCGAGACATTTGAAGACGTGAAGAAGCTCGACTTCGACCGTGACATTTACCTTTATTCGCAAACGACGAAGTCGCTCGACGAGTTCCACCGCATCATTGCCTACATTCAGGAACACATCGCACCGACGGCCGTCTTCCGCTCTTTCGACACCATCTGCCGACAGGTGGCCAACCGCATGCCGAACATCTCGCAGTTTGCCACGCGCCACGACCTTATCCTCTTTGTCTGTGGCCGGAAGAGCTCGAACGGCAAGGTGCTCTTCAACGAGTGTGTGCGCATCAACCCCAACAGCCATCTCATTGAAGGCCCCGAGGAGATTCAGGACGAATGGCTTTCGGGTATCGATACCATCGGCATCTGCGGAGCCACCTCAACGCCCAAATGGCTGATGGAACAGTGCCGCGACGCCATCATCTCAAGGCAGCAATAACCAACAATCTCCAACGACAAAAACCTATCTACAGCCGATACAATGAAACGCATTATCACCTCCTTCCTATTTATATATATGGCCGTTCTCATGCTCCATGCCCAGTCGTCGGGCATGGGGAAGATGTCACCTTGGTTGCGCCAGTTGTCTGTGCAGGAACGGACGACGGCGGCCATTCCTGCATCGCAACGTGCGCAGGGTGGGGAGTCGGTTCCAGAGGTCTGTGCGTTCATACGTTTGTCTGCCGACGATGCCGAGGTGCTTCAACGGTATGGAAGCAGAAGTCTGGCGAAGGTGGGCAATATCCATGTGGCCCGTATTCCGCTGAATCAGCTGAGGCCCCTTTCGTGCGATCCGCGTGTGGTGCGAATCGAGGCACGCCCCATGGGACAGGCACTCCTCGACACCCTCTCGCATTGCATCAATGCCGTTCCCGCCCACGAAGGCCGCAACCTGCCCTTAGCCTATACGGGCAAGGATGTGGTGGTGGGCGTGATGGATATCGGCTTCGACCTCACGCACCCCACTTTTTATAGCCGTGACCTCTCGGAATATCGCATCAAGGCACTGTGGGACATGCTTTCGCGCGACACCGTGGGCAGCACCTTCCCCGTTGGTCGCGACTATGTTGGGACCGAAACTTTGCAAGCCCTCGCCCATTCCTACGACGGACTCGACCAAGCCCACGGCACGCATACCCTCGGCATTGCCGCTGGTAGCGGCTACGATTCGCCCTATCAGGGCGTGGCCCCCGAAGCCGACATCTGCTTGGTGGCCAATGGGGTGGGCGACAATGCATCGCTGATCGACTCGGCACTGATCGACCGCTTCACCTTTGCCACCGACGCATTGGGGTTCAAATACCTCTTCGACTATGCCCGGAGTGTCGGCAAGCCGTGTGTCGTCTCTTTCAGTGAGGGCAGCAGTCAGGACTTCTGGGGCTACGACCAGCTCTATTACGAAATGCTCGACAGTCTGGTGGGGCCGGGGCGCATTCTGGTGGCTGCCGCCGGCAACAATGGCGATGTGGTGTCATGGTTCCGCAAAGAGCCGGGCCTCTTGTCGAAAGGCTCGTTTATCACCGGCTCTTCCAGAATGTACTGCACGCTGAAGTCGCCCGACGATTTCCTGATACGGTTCGTAACCTACGGCGGCGACCGTAACGATACGCTGCTGGTGCAGGCCAGTGACGTATGGAACAGTCCAGACTCGTTCATCACCGTCCGTCCTGCGGGCGTTGACTCTCTCCAGATTCAGGCCTATCCGTCGTGCTATGCCGCGCATGAAGTGTGCTACGACCTGATGTTCTACCATTCGATGAAGATTGGAAGAGATGTGCCTGTGTCGTTGGAGTTGGTGGGGGCCGATGCCGATGTGGAGTTCTGGCGTGGCTCGGCGGTTCTGGTCCAAAACGCGTTGAACCCTGTGCTTTGTGCAGGCGAGAAGGTGCGCAACATCCACTCGCCGTCGAGTGCGCCCCGTGTCGTCTGTGTCGGGGCCACGACCTATCGCGACAGCATCATGAACAAGAACGGGGAATGGTTGGCCTACTGGAAGGGGACACCCGGCGAGCGGGCGCCCTTCTCGTCGGTGGGGCCTACGATGGACGGTCGCATCAAGCCCGACATCATGGCGCCCGGCAACAACATCGTTTCGTCGTACAGCAGTTTCTATTTGGAGAATCATCCCGACAGGGGCGATATTCAATGGGATGTTGCCGAGTTCGGATTTAATGGGCGCACCTATCCTTGGAATGCCAATTCGGGCACTTCAATGTCGTGTCCGGCAGTGGCAGGTGCCATTGCCCTTTGGCTGCAGGCCAATCCGAAACTGACTCCCGAGGATGTGAAGGGCATCATGCAGCGCACCAGCCGCCATCCCGACCCCTCGCTCGATTATCCCAACAACGCATACGGATATGGGGAGATTGATGTCTATCGCGGTCTGCTCGATATCCTGTCGGTAGACAAAATCGGGGAAGTGTCCATGAACCACACGCCTTCGCGGGTCCGTTTCTCGGCAGGCCTGTTGCAGGTGGAGTTGCCACAAGCCTTGGATGTCCCCTTCCGGCTTCGTCTTTTCTCTCTTTCGGGGCGGCAAGTGTTCTTCGCCCGTCTGTCCGTAGGTCAGTCCGTGTACACTGTCGCGTTGCCTTCCCTGCATTCAGGAATCTACGCCGTACAATTAGACGGCAGTCCGCTGATTTGCGGTTCCACGCTCATTCGTGTGGAATGAGTTTACAAAGTCGACGACTTTGTGAGACAAACTCGACGACTTTGTGTCACAAACTCGTCGACTTTGTAAAACAGTTAAAAATGCACTTCAACCCAGCCTGAATTGAATACATGCAACTTGGTTGCAAAGAATGGACATTTGTAGCCATTTGCAACTGGGTTGCAGAACTTTTGTCTTACTTTTGCATGCAGAAACGTGAACATTCACCATTCAGAAACATCAAAAAGACAAAAGAAGAATATGGCACACCATCATCATCATCACGAATGCTGCGAGCATGAGCACCAATGCTGTGAGCATGAACACCATCACCATCACGAAGAAGGAGGACACAGGCAACTGGCACTCATTGTCCTGTCGGCCGTATTGCTGATCGGGGCGGTCATCATAGAAAAGAGTTTCGCACTGCCCACATGGCAACTGCTGCTCATCTACCTGATACCCTACCTGCTCATCGGTCATGACACGCTGAAAGAGGCTGTTGAAGGTCTGCTGCACGGCGATGCCTTCAACGAGCATTTCCTGATGTCGGTGGCGACACTGGGCGCATTGGGCATCGGCTTTCTGCCTGGTGCCGAAACCGAATTTCCAGAGGCTGTCTTCGTGATGCTTTTCTTCCAAATCGGCGAGCTGTTCGAGGGCTATGCCGAAGGGAAAAGCCGCGAGAGTATCGCCCACCTGATGAACATCCGCCCAGACGTGGCGCATGTCGTAGTCCATGACGGCAAGACGGAGAAGGTGTCGGAAATGAAGCCGGAGGAAGTCACCGTAGGGGCTACCATCGTGGTGCGTCCCGGTGAGCGCATCCCCCTTGACGGCGTGGTCGTAAGCGGACAGTCGGCACTGAACACCGTAGCCCTCACTGGCGAATCGCTACCCCGCGACGTAGCGGTGGACGACGAGGTCGCATCGGGCTGTGTCAACCTGTCGGGCGTGCTCTACATCCGCACCACAAAAAGCTTCGGCGAGAGTACCGTGTCAAAGATTATCCACCTGGTAGAAAACGCCACCGAAAGCAAGTCGCACAGTGAGATGTTCATCACCCGCTTTGCCCGTATCTACACCCCCATTGTGGTGCTGGCAGCCATACTGTTGGCCGTGATGCCGCCCCTTTTCTCATTCTTGTTTGATCAGACAGCCTTTAGCGAGACGTTCGCCACATGGCTTTACCGTGCCCTCACGTTCTTGGTGGTCAGTTGTCCCTGCGCCCTCGTCATCAGTATTCCGCTCACCTTCTTCGGGGGCATTGGCGGAGCCTCGCGCCGTGGCATCCTCATCAAGGGTTCCAGCTACATGGACGTATTGGCCAAGGTGGGCACCGTGGTCTTCGACAAGACTGGCACACTGACTCACGGACAATTCAGCGTGACAGCCGTCCATTCTGATGAAGAAGAGGTGAGAAAGGAGAGCGAAGAGAGAAGACTGTTGCACCTCGCCGCCCACGTGGAGCATTTCTCCACCCATCCCATTGGTGCCGCCCTGCGCGACGCCTTCCCCGACGAGGCCACCGACGGCTGTCAGGTGACCCATGTCGAGGAGATTGCCGGAAAGGGCATCCGTGCCCAAGTAGGCAGCGACATGGTTTGCGTGGGTAACACGAAGATGATGGAGGCTGTCGGGGCAGAATGGCACGACTGCACGCACGTGGGAACCATTATCCATGTGGCCATCAACGGCAAGTATGCCGGACATATCGTCATCAACGACAAGATCAAGGACGACAGCGCCGAAGCCATCGGGCAACTGAAAGCCCTTGGTGTCAGTCGCACAGTGATGCTGACGGGCGACCGAAAGGAAGTCGGTGCCGACGTAGCCCGGAAACTCGGACTGTCGGAACATCATGCCGAACTGATGCCTGCCGACAAGGTGGCGCATGTGGAACGGCTGTTGCAAGAGGCAAAGCACAACGAAGCCCATCCCTGTCTGGCCTTTGTGGGCGACGGCATCAACGATGCCCCTGTGTTGGCCCGTGCCGATGTGGGCATTGCCATGGGCGGACTGGGCAGTGATGCCGCCATCGAAGCCGCCGACGTGGTGCTGATGGACGACCATCCTTCAAAGATTGCCACAGCCATCGGCATTGCCCGTCGCACACTCGCCATCGCCCGTCAGAATGTCGGCTTTGCCATCGGCATCAAGGTGGCCGTACTCCTCTTGGCCGCCGTAGGTCTCAGCACGATGTGGATGGCCGTTTTCGCCGACGTAGGTGTCACGGTGCTGGCTGTGCTCAATGCCATGAGGGCATTGAGCTACAAAGGATAAAAATGGAATCCGGGACTTCCCTACTGGAAATAGTGGAGGATGGACTTCATATAGGGACTGAGCTGCTTGGTGTACCAGCGCCCCCAGGGACTGACACTGTGATGACAATAGGTGACAACCAGCCGACGACGGGCACGGGAAATGGCCACGTAGAATTTTCGGGCTTCCTCGCTGTCTGCCGTCGTCGTATTGCCGTAGGCACTGGGATATTTGCCATCGACAGCATCGAAGACGATGACATTGTCGAATTCGAGTCCCTTGGCCTTATGAACCGTAGAGACGAAAACGCGCTCGTTCATGCTCGACGCGCCGCAGAGGTCGGCCTCCTTCAGCGTTCCAAGGTCGCCAATATGACGAGCCAACTGTTCGGCCAACGAACGGCCACTTTCGGGTGTCAGCATGTCTATTTCCAAATACCTTATTATATATGACAGCTTGGCAATTTCGCCCACCCTGTCCATCTGGCGCAACACGTCGTAGGCGTGGCGCAGGGCCATCGTCAAGGCAGGCTTTTTCTGTTGTTCAAAAAGCATGTCGCGGGCGCTGAAATAAAGTTCCTGATACAGACGGCGGAAAGTGGCAACGGTCTGACGATGACGGGCAAGGAAGCGGTGTTGGTCTTCAATCAATGGCTGTGCCTCGGCATAACAGTAATTGACCAAGCTGAGTGTAGCCATGATGTCGTCGTTGGCCAAGTGGGAATTTTGTCCTTCTAATCCCAACGTCTCTAACAGGGACTTCAGCTTGTAGCTTTGCAGGCGAGGCCGCAACAGCCGTATTAATTTCAGCGAGTCGTAATAGACCGGCCACAACTGCGCCATCGACAACTGTGGGGCATAGCGTTTCATGTTGTGCTCCATGATCTGATAGTCGTAGGTGGCATTATGGCCAAGAATCACGGCTCCACGGGCAAAATCGACAAAGCGTTGCAGGGCTTCGGCATGCGAGAGATGCGGCTGACGGGCATACTCTTCAACAAGCGGATTTGGCACATCGCCCAGCATGGGCGGAATGGTGCGTTCGGTCTCGACGAAAAGATTCAGTTCGTCAACGACCTTACCATCCCTCACCCTCACAGCGGCAATCTGCACCACATCGTCGTCGAAGATGCTGAGTCCCGTCGTCTCGGTATCGAACACCACAAAATCACGCCCGCCATAATCCCTGACGAACTCGGCCAGATAGGTGGAATCGTCGTAACTAAGAAGGTCGACGGGCGAGATGGCTTTCTCCATCAGCGAGCGCACAAACTGGCGGGCAGCCGACTGAGAACTGTACACACGCAGTCCGCGGAACAGCAACGACCACTCGATGAAATTATGCTCCATGCCCACCACAGAAAGATGGGCCAACAGCAGACGTACATCGGGCGTAGAGAAAAGATCGGTGCCCGACACCTTGAAATGGGGCACGCCACCGAGAGACGCACTGATCTCGTCGGCATCGCTGTTGAAAGCCACCACGACAGCGGTCGACTCGTTGGGGTAGGCTTCATAGAGACGGCGCACCATGCGGCTCACCAGGTTCACTTCATCGATATTGGTGTCACGGTCGGCCAGCACCAAGTCGCCCTTCTGACGGGGGGTGAGATTCTGAGTCGTGGGCAACAGACTGGGAGCAATGCCCAACTGCTTCTGTCCGTACTCATTGAACACTTCGAGCAAGTATTTGGGCGAACGGTAGTTGTGGTAGAAGTTATGGAAACCTCGCTCACCACATCGCTGGCGCAACTGCTCAAGCGTGTCGGTCTTTGCCCCCATGAACGAGAAGATGGCCTGCTGGGTATCACCCAAATAGACCACCGTAGCACCGGGAGCCGTAAACAGGTCGATGATTGCCAATTGTAAGGGGTTGAGGTCCTGCACCTCGTCTATTTGCAGCCAGGAGTAGACATTCCTAAGTGGCGAGGTCGCATCGCACCGGGCAAGGGTGTCGTAGGTCAGGAGGAGCAAGTCCTCGAAATCGAGCAAGTCGTTGCGCTGCTTGTAGGCCTCATAACGACAGGCTGCCTCAAAAGACCGAAGCAAGCCACGGGCATCATTGCTCAATACCGTTTCCTGACTCAGATAGAAGTCTGCATGGCGATAGAGGTCAATGGTGGCCTCTTGGGTACTCTCCAATCCGAACGCCACAAACAACTCTTTCAGCACCCATCCCTGCAGGGCATCGCGATGCACCATCAACGCTCCTTCGTAATGGTGCTCACACTGGTACATCAGATGCTGCAAGTTGATGAGCTGCGAATAGCGTTGCCGGCGCTTGGTGTCGCCCAGCACTTGCAGCTCGTCCTCCTGCAAGAAGTCTGCAAGGATGCTGAAACTCGTATCGGTATCGATGATAGCGGTCTGTTCAGGCACAATCCCATTCTGAAACAAGAACTGGGAACAGAAACGATGGACATTGCCCACAAAGAGCTGGTCAAGGCCCTCGGCATCGGGCAGACGGTCGTTGATGCGGTCACGCATGCCACGCGAGGCGCGGTTGGTAAAGGTCAGACAAGCCATCTCGCTAAAGTGTACGCCCTGCCGATGGGCCCACACAATGCGCTCGGCCAGTACAGCCGTCTTGCCACAGCCTGGAGGAGCCAACACCAGGTGATAGCCCCCGGTGGCCTCAATAACTTCTTGTTGTTCTTTGTTGAATTTCATTCCTTATTCCAACCGAACAAGGCATTTTAGGTTAGGTCTTTCTTGCGGAGAGACCGGGATTCGAACCCGGGATACGCTTTTGACGTATACACGCTTTCCAGGCGTGCCTCTTCAGCCACTCGAGCATCTCTCCTTGCGTAAGCGGATGCAAAGGTAATATTTTTCTTCAGAATCACATAAACTTCTTCTCAGATTTTAATGTTCTTTATATTTTATCTGTTTACAGATTCTTCATAAATAGTTGTTTTTTTTCGTGTTTTTTTATACATTTGCAACCTGAAAACTTTTTTTGGAAAAAATGAAAAAACTTATCATCACCATCATTACCCTTTTGTTGTCTCTGACGACATGGGCTAACCCAATCACAAAAGAAAAGGCATTGCAAATAGCCACTACTTTTCTAAACGCAAAAAGTGCAGCAGATGACCCTCGAATAATCGACAGCGACACCTATTGTGCTCAGGGAAACGTATTCTACGTGTTCAATGCTGAAGATCAAAAAGGATTTGTCGTTGTATCAGGCGACGACAGAGCACCAGCCATTTTAGCCTATTCATTGGAAGGCAGATTACATTTTGAAGACTTGACATGTAGCGTGAAATCTATTCTTGAGGATTACGCGATACAGATACGGCAACTCAGACGAAATGAAGTGTCTGTAGTTGAACTGCCACAGAAATCCAAAGTCATTCCGATGCTCATGAAGAGCACATGGGGACAACGGAAGCCATATAATGACAAATGTGCCTTATTTGATCAGAAGGCTCCTACAGGATGTATCGCCACAGCTATGGCTCAACTGCTTTTTTATCATCACACCAATTCTACAGATAAAACCCTCGCAACTATACCGGGTTATACATGCAGAACAAATTGGACATTAGACAACGAAGAAGTAAGGAGATTAAAGACAGAAAACGTTCCTGCAGGCACCGTTATTGACTGGAACCACATAAAGAACCACTATACAATGGAAGACACCGACCAAGAGGCATGTTCAGCAATATCCAGTATAATGCGTTATTGTGGAATTTCCGTGGAAATGGAATATAAACAAGAGATCTCTTCTGCCAGTTTCACGTCAATTCCTGTAGCCATGAGAAAATATTTCGGCTACAGCAGTGATGCAAGAATCATCAATTCGACAACCATGACACCTCGGGAATGGCAACAAATGATCTGTGACGAGTTGTCAAACAGTCGTCCTGTTATCTTGTCGGGTGAGACAATGTGCAACACTGGACATGTCTTTATCTGCGACGGAATTGACAACGAGAGCCGTTTTCACATAAATTGGGGATGGAACGGACAGGATGACGGCTATTTCTTACTGACGCGCTTTACTCATAAGAACAAGGATTCACAGACAAGTTTCTGCGATAATCTACATGCAATTACTGGACTGCACCCTGCTCATGACGAAGAGCCTTTCGTTGAAACAATCCGTTTGACCACGGTTGGTCTTTCAATAGGCGGTCTTATCCAAAAACAATTTGTTGAAGCCAAACGTCCTTTAAAACTTGAGAGGAAAAACATTAAGTTTAAAGTGCCTTTTTGTTACCAGATTACTCAGCGTAACTTAACGGCCAGTACATATAATTTTGAATCAGCCTTAGGAGTCTTCGACAAAAAGGGGCGGTTTGTTCAAATTGTTGAGCACACCGAAGAGTCTTTTCATTCATTCAACAAAACACTCACAAAAATCAATTCATACCTGACGGAATTTGGCGCATCGCTCAAAAAAGGGGTTTATCAGCTATGGCCTTTGAGTAGGAGGGAAGGTACATCCGAATGGTTGCGTAACGAAGATTATCTCGACGGCACCTATATTCAAGCTACTGTCAAGAAGAAAGAGATTTCATTCAGCATGGCTAAGATTGTGAAGAAGAAGGAGAAGAAAAAAAAGAAGTGAAACCGAACACACGCTCCACATTCTGACAGGTGTGCTTGGACAGTTCATCGGGAGTGATGCCATAGCTTTCGGCCATCTTCCTTAATACCTCAGCCACGTATGCCGGTTCGTTGCGCTGACCGCGATACGGAACAGGAGCCATGTAGGGGGAATCGGTTTCCAAGACGATGCGGTTGAGGGGGACTGCGGCAGAGAGCACTTCGGGCAGATGCGACTTCTTGAACGTAAGGACACCGCCGACACCCAAAACGAAGCGGTCGAACTGAAGCAGTTCGGCTGCCTCTTTTTCGTTGCCCGTGAAGCAATGGAACACACCGCCCGGCAGTTCCTTCTCATAGTGGCGCAACAGACGAACCATCTCGTTCTGCGCCTTCCTACAGTGAATCATCAAGGGCAGGCGCGTCTCTATCGACCACTCCACCTGCTTTTCAAAGGCATCCAACTGTTCGCGCTCGAACTCCCGACTCCAATAGTAGTCAAGTCCCACTTCGCCAATGGCAATGATGGGTGAAGGAATGAGCTTCTTGATGGCAGCCAGTACCTCCTTGTAGTCGGCCTGCACTTCTTCGGGATGCAGGCCGACCATAGGATAGAGGAAATCCGGGAACTGCTGACAAAGCGAAAGAATGCGCTGTGATGAAGGCAGGTCGATAGCCGGAACGAAAATGGCCTGCGCCCCGGCCTCTTGGGCCCGGGCAATGACTTCGGCACGGTCGGCATTGAACTCCTCGCCGTCTATATGCGCATGGGTATCGACAAATCTGACCATTTCCAATTAGAACTCCCGATGCATCATCTCATTGACATAAGCCTGCAGGTACTGCTTGCGCCCGGCAGGCAACTCGACCTTCTCTAAATATTTCTTGCCCTCTTCAAAGTAGTAGTTGATCTTCTCCTCGCAGAGCTGACGGATTCCGATCTCGTCGTAAAGGCGCGTCACGGCATTGATTTTCTCCTGACGGTCGAAGTCCTTGGCCTCAATCCAGCGCATCAGCTCCTCACGCTGGGCAGCGTTGGCGCGGTTCACGGCATTGATCAGCATATAGGTCTTCTTGTTCGACGTGATGTCGCCCCCGATGGCTTTGCCAAACACTTTCGGGTCGCCATAGACATCGAGCAAATCGTCCTGCAATTGGAAGGCAAGTCCGATTTGTTCGCCGAAGCGGTAGAGATTCTCTGCATCCGCATCGGAGGCATCGGCCAAGATGGCTCCCATCTTCAGCGCACAGGCCAGCAACACGCTGGTCTTCAGGCGGATCATCTCAATATACTCCTCTTCGGTCACATCATTGCGCGTCTCAAACGACATGTCGTACTCCTGGCCTTCGCCAATCTCAAGGGCCGTTTCGGTGAACAGGCCGAGCACAGCAGGCAGATGCTTTGAATCGCACTGGGCCACACGCTGATAGGCCAGCACAAGCATGGAGTCGCCCGACAGGATGGCCTTGTTGGCATCCCAACGCTTGTGAACAGTCTGGTTGCCACGGCGCAGGTCGGCATTGTCCATCAGGTCGTCGTGCAACAGCGTGTAGTTATGATAAGTCTCTATCCCTAAGGCCTGCATCATGATGCGCTCAGGGTCGTCCTTGAACAGGTTGTAGCCTAAGAGCATGAGTACAGGACGGATGCGCTTGCCGCCGAGTGACAGCACGTAACGGATAGGCTCATAAAGCGACTGTGGTTGACGGTCGTAGGGTAACGCTTCGAGCGCGTCGTTCACTCTCTTCAGAATTTCGTCAGAATTATACATATCTCTTACAGTTTAAATACAATAGGAATACACACCTTGGTACGACAGGGCTTGTCGTTCTGAATACCGGGAGTCCAGCGCGGCATCATGCGCAACACGCGCAGGGTCTCTTTGTCGCAATAGCTGTTGAGCGACTGTACCACGGCCACATCAGTGACCGACCCGTCCTTGTTGACAATAAATTCGGCCAATACGGTGCCTTGTAGTTTGCGCTCCTCGGCAGCCACGGGATAGCGCAGGTTGCGCGTCAGCCATTTCATGAACTCCGAATAGCCGCCAGGCGGCTGCGGCAGGTCTTCGACAACACGGAAACTCAGCACCTCGTCGTCTTGTTCCTGACGGTCTTGCTCGTCAGGTTCAGGCAGTTCGCCGGCCAGATCGCCCTCCATCGGCTGTTCGGCCTGTCGGTCCAATTCTTCATCGGGAACCTCCTCCTCGTCGACCACAGTCAACTTCTGTGCCGGTTCGGGCTCAGCCTTCGGTGTCAGCACCACCTCGTTCTCCTGTCGAAAGAGGGGCGGCAGTTCTTCGTCCATGGCCAACTGCTCCATCAGTTCCGGGTCGTCAAGCGGATCAGAAGGCGTTATGTTGTATTCGAGCGCCACCAACAGTCCGGCCAACGCCACCACAAGTCCCAACACGAACCGTTGCAGCCATTTTCCTTCCAAGTCGGCCTTGGCACTCTTCTTGACCTCCATAATATTTCGGCGAAAGTTTCGTTATTATAACGATATTGGATTACAAAAGTACAAATTAATTCATAAATCAATTCATAATTCATAATAATTATTTAACTTTGCGCTGTTTTTAAGGATTTTAGATGAAAAAAGCCGCTCTTACCGTCCTTCTCGCCCTCATGACACTCCTTGGCCGTTCACAGGAGAGCCAGACGGCCTACAACTTTCTCCGATTGCCGGTGAGCGCACATGTGGCAGCCCTTGGCGGCGACAATATCTCCCTGACAGAAGACGACGCTTCGCTCATTTTCCACAATCCAGCCCTGATACAGTTTACCACCGACCGCACGCTGAACCTGAACATGATGACCTACATGCAAGGCACGGTGACGGCCAGTGCCTCTTTCGTGAAATCCGTCGGCGAGCGCGGCACATGGGGTGTGAGCGGCCGCTACATGGACTACGGCAAGATGAAGGAGATGGACTACATGGGCGAAGAATACGGCACTTTCGGTGCCCGCGATGTCTGCATCGGCGGCACGTTCAGCTACGGACTCACCGAGCATATCAGCGGCGGCATCACGGCAAAGATGGCCGCTTCCTATATGGGCAACTACAACTCGTTGGCAGCCCTCGTGGACTTAGGGCTGAACTACTACCACGCCGACAGCGAATGGAGCATTTCGGCAGTGGCCCGCAACCTCGGCGGTCAACTGAAAGCTTTCGACGATGAGTTTGAACGCATGCCGCTCGACTTGCAGGTGGGTGTCACGAAACGCCTCATCGGTTCGCCCCTTCGGTTCAGCATGACTTTCCTTCGCCTGAACGATTGGGAATACGGCATCGGCAAGCATATCGCCCTCGGTGGCGAACTGCTGCTTGGCCAACAATTCTACGTGGCAGCAGGCTATAATGCCATGCGTGCCGCAGAAATGAAAATCAGCGACGGTGACGAGGAGAGCACCCACGGTGCCGGACTGTCCATTGGCGGCGGCATGATGCTGGAACGGCTCAAGCTGCACGTCTCATACGCCAAATACCACGTCAGTGCCTCATCGCTCATCATCAATATCAGCTATACACTATGAAGAAAATTACCATAGCCATCGATGGCTTCTCATCGTGCGGCAAGAGCACGATGGCCAAGGATCTGGCCCGCGAAGTGGGCTACATCTACGTAGACACAGGTGCCATGTACCGCAGTGTGACCCTCTTCGCCCTGCGCAACCACCTTTTCAACGCCGACGGAAGCATCAAGACCGCCGAACTGGAGGCCCAGATGCCCAACATCAGCATTTCCTTCCAACTGAACGCTGAGACGGGCCGTCCCGACACATATCTGAACGGGGAGTGCGTGGAGAAGGACATCCGCACATTAGAGGTGTCGAACCACGTCAGCCCCATTGCCGCCCTGCCCTTCGTGCGCCAGGCTTTGGTGGCCCAACAGCAGCAGATGGGGCGCGACAAGGGGGTTGTGATGGACGGGCGCGACATTGGCACCGTGGTCTTCCCCAACGCTGAACTGAAAATCTTCGTCACCGCTTCAGCCGAGGTGCGCGCCCAGCGACGTTTTGACGAACTGAAGCAGAAAGGCATGCCTGCCGACTTTGACGACATTCTGAAGAATGTTCAGGAGCGCGACTATATCGACTCGCACCGCGAGGTGTCGCCGCTGCGCAAAGCCGACGATGCCATCGAACTGGACAACAGCCATCTGACCATCGCCGAACAAAAGCAGTGGCTGATGGAGCAGTTCAACAAGGCTATTCGTATTTGATTTCGTGGACTAACTTAATCCCGTGCTTGGCCATTTGTTCATCGGAACTGACATCATAGTACAGGTTCTTATCGTCAAATGCCACATATGTTTCAGTAGCGAATGTAATCAGTCCGACGTTATCGCCGAACTGTATATCATAGAGCACGTCATTGAGAGACTTGGGTATCTTGTAGTATGATCCTTCGTCATGCTTAATGTAGATGTGCTCATTGGTTATCGCTGCCAGGAGCATACTGAAATCGTAATCATAGGCTGAATATTGGTTTACCCTTATCTTTTCGCTACTATCGAGAAGCGACTTGAAGAAATTCTCATGTGTACTGCGTGTCATGCGGCTGACACTGAACCATTCCTTCCTTTCGCCCTCTGCCACAAATGTCAAGACATTGTTGTCTATTCCGAACTTCTGATAGGAGAACAGTGCTGTCGGCATTGGCTGGCCAGACAGCATAGCCCTTATTGCTTTGGGGTGAACGATGACAGCCTCTATATCATCGGACTGCTGATAGAATGATATGAAGAACTTTGTATATCTGAGTTCGCGGTAATCATCCTTTAGTTCATACTGATACATACTATAGCCGTTGCTGACTTCCTCAAAATACCAAAACGACGTGAACGAGTCGTTTTCAGTCCAGATACCACTTATTTCAGGCATCACCCGCATGTTCATTAGTTCGCGGTTGGTAAAGCTCAACCTGTTCTGGGTAGATATGGCACTGTATGCGGATAAAATCTGGTTGGTAACGTAGATAAGATGCAAGCGTGACTTTTTCTTTGGGTCACGTCTTATCTCTTCTTCCATCATTGCTATTGCTGGCAGTTCCTGAAGGGGAAGGTCTTTACAGAGGTTTCTTAGTAAGGCAAAAGTCCGTCGATAGTCAGCATCGATATTGGCCACATCACCATTCTTGGCAGACAATCGGGGAAGGGCATCTGTTAACATCAGGAGCAAGATAGCGATGTGCTTATCTTCCAGTCTCTTCCCGATAAAGTCCAGTTCATCTGACAGCTGTCCGCTCCCAAAGAAATAGTCAACGACCTGGGGCAACAGCGTTTCGCTGCGAAGTCTGATGCTGTACCGTTCGATAAAGTTGTCAACATCCTCGTAAGAATCCACGATTGTCTGGAGATCCAGGCCCGTCAGTTCATTACAGATATAACCGAGCTGATGGAATATCGCTTCTTTCATGAAGAGCGAGTTTCCACCTTTCCTCGCGAGTGAGTTGCGGTTGGAAACAGAGAATCCGACAAGCTTTTCCAGCTCGTCAGCGGTATTGCAAAACAGACGAGTCCTGTCTATGAGTTTGAGCCATCCCTCAACCTGCATTCTTTTGTGTTCCTTGTCCATGTCGGCTGTTTTTTGCAAAAATAACATTTTATCCAGAATAATCCAAAGGGTAAGAAATAAAAGTACCTAAAGCTTCCATATTTTATTAAAAATACTGCACCATTCAGGAATATCTCCGTACATATTCAATCCTAAATACCAGACACCACGTTTTTGGTTGTTTTCAATCATTGAGAGCGTGTCAGCCGACGGTTGGGGGATTCTAAAATCACTAATTAATAATACGTCTGCATTCGTGTAGTTTCGAGAAGTATTTAGCAAATTATTCACCTCGGACAATAGTTCTGTAACATCAGTCCCTCCATACAATTCCGGCAAGGACAGTCCTTTCTGACATCGCCCGAAACTATTTGCCCGCTGTTTCCTCCGTTCTTCTGTAAGGTCAACAGTGACAATGTTAACAGAGAAAGAGATTAAAATACATTTTTTCTTCTTTTTTTCTGCAAGAAAAGCCAAATACGTAATGAGGTCGTGAATATGACCCATATAGTAACTCATGGAATTTGAAGTGTCAATACAAATAATCATTGGTCCTTTTGAGATTGCAGAATCACTGCCTATTTGTTGTGGTGAGTGTCCCATTTTTGATTGATGATTGAAAACTTGTAGATTACCAGTGAGATACTTCTTTAGGAATATTGTTTCTAACTGGGAATCAGAAAACAAAGCCATTTCCGCTGGCATAATGGAATGTAACTGTTTCCCAATAGTTATGCCTACAATGTCACTTCCAGAGGAATGGTTTACAATGATTTCTCCATCTTTGGACAAATTCAACTTTCGTTTTCCAAATTCATTGGTGCTTCTTCCCATGAAACTCAATATCTCATCAATGACAGGGTTTTTATGTGCGGATTTATACAGCAACACGGCTTGTCTTGCTTCTTTCGCCGTCCATCCGCCATTATATATTTTCATAGCATCACCTATTTCCTCCTCGCTCATCTTGTAGTATTCTGAAATACTTCTAAGGACTTCTACATCGTTTTGATATTTCATGTCAATTGGTCTTGACTTTAACTCTATTTGCTCTTTGATCCTCTTTTCTGCCCTATTACGCAATGACTTCTGTACGTCATTTGTCAGTCTCTCCCAATTAGCATCGTCACCAAGGTTTTTGTATTCTTCCATCTCAAACCCGTCATCTCCAAGTTCTTGTTCAAGACGAGTCAGGAGTGCATTACCGTATGTTTCTCTCTTTTGTAGTGACCAATCTGTCATTTTTTCTGCCTGTTCCCACTGGCTCAAATGAGCAGACCTTTCGAATTTCTCAAATTTCAAAATCTCAAAAATGAATTGTCCCATGACGTTTCGGTAAGCCTCTCGACAAATATTGCTTGACAAGATTTGTAGCCGTAACAATGGATTGCTGGCATGTCCACGAATATAATTGAGCAAGGGATCCTCGTATTGTTTAAATGGCTCATCGCTATCCAAGTCTATGTCAGCAGGGGGAACCTCTCCTGTTTCACAGAAAATATCAATGAAGCGCATATAGTAATCAAAATCAAGGAGTGAGTAGCCAAAAGGCTTCGCATTATTCATATTCATCCAGTTTTTGCATTTCCATTCTAAGTTTCGAAATTTCTTTGTTAAGAATCTTTATATAGTTGTCTGCCTCGCTTATATCCTCTGGCGACAGGAAGGCGGACGAGTCAAATTGCTTCCGTAACAAACTGATACCATCACAAATATCTTCTATTTTACAGTAGAAATCATCATATTGTTTAATAGGAACTTCTGGGAGTTTTTGCTTTTCACCCTCCATGAGTTTTTCAATTTCAAATTGCATACCATTTATATATATGTGGTTCTTGTCACGTTCTAAATACACATGTCTCCAGCCTTCAGGAAGAGAGTCGTCACCTATAGCAGCCTCCTCCATTGACCCTGTCGGGTTTAAAGAGTGTAGGATGGTTCTTTTATTGTCTGTTGGGTCTGGATGACTTAACCCTTGCGCCTGATTTATTCCACCTCCTTGTCTTTGGAACGGGAGCTGTTGATAATCTGATACTTGTATATAGGTGTTTCCTGTGTCATGGTCGCAAACATGATAATACATCAGATCGAATATTTTCTTGTCCCTATCTATATTGTCGCGTGCAACTTCGTTAGCGGCTTTTCTGACAAGTTGACGGTGTATTACTTCTTTCATGGATGCTTTTATTTCGCCAATGGCTTTCAAAATGCCGCTAAAGATGGACCTGACAACCACTTTCCTAATTGGAGCAATCTCGTCCAGTTCTCCCCAAAGCAAATGCTTCAGAAGCATAAGGTCAACTGGTACGACTTCCTTCCTGTCCTGCATAAACGCAGCAGTCCTTAACAGACGAACTATTTTTTTCCAGCGTCTGTCACTTATATATATGTTTCTGTGTTCAACGTTTTCCTCCGTAGGGTCAGAAATAGCTACATTCTTAATTGTCTGACGGATTTCATATAGAACATCCAGTATATTTTCAGGAATGCGGACTTCACGTATCGCTTTTTGATATTGAGAATATTCCTCCGCTGTAATCCCATTTATGCAGCGTCCATCCTGAGTTTCATCAGCCATAAGCATTTCCTTGAACAGTTCTTTGTCCTTAATGGGATTGCATATTATTCTTATCGTGAACCTGTCCCAAAGTGCTTCAAGTCCTTCATTCTCAGCAGGAAGTTCATTGCTCGCAGCAATAAGTAGTTTCATGGGAATCTTTATTTTGTGATTGCCATTGATAAATGTTTTTTCATTGATGGCAGTCAATAGCGTATTCTGGATAGCAGGACCCGCTTTCCATATTTCATCAAGGAATACTATGTCTGCCGATGGAAGATACCCCTCTATCACTCGTTCATACACATCATCTGTCTTTAGACGGCTGATACTGACTGGACCGAAAACCTCATCAGGGGTGGAGAACCTTGACATGAGATATTCAAAGCACGAAGCACCTACAAAGGCTTCATTCAACCTGCGAGCCACCATTGATTTTGCAATACCAGGAGGGCCTAATAAGACTATGTTTTCTCCGGCTATTGCAGCAAGTAGGCCTAGTCTAATCTCTAACTCTTTTTCATATAGATTATAAGAAAGATCTTGGATGAGTTTTTCAAATCTCTGCTTCATATTTTTATTACAAGTTTTTTGTGCTTGCAAAATTACATCTGTTTCATTATTCTCGGCTATAAGCGTAATATATATAAAGGTGAGACAACTCACTTTTCATTTGATTTCGTACAATCCTACGAAATACATCACATAATCACAGACCACGCCAACAATGGTCTACTGAAAAATGTACGGTTCACAAGATTTTTGCCAATTTTGCATCAAAAACAAGCACAATATGTTAAAATACAGTCAGTGAAACATTAAAATGCAGTCCGTGATATGAGAAAAGTAGTTGTACGCTTGGTTCTTTCCCCGGAATTCATTATTTTTGCTAATGCAAATTTTGATGACAGGGGATTCTACATCCTACGATTCATGTTGCACGACAGGCTGACAAGCTTTGACCTGGCTAAATCTGGAAAATTTACATCAGGTGTCAAAACGAGTTTAGTCAAGCTGGTCTTGTACCTTCTACGGAGGGCACGGACTGCTTACTATATTTGTGACACCGGGTATTCCAGAACCTTGCCAGACAGATGTAGGAGAAGTGAGGACGCGCTCTCTTTCTAATATAGAGAATACCAATAACGAATAAAATTATTATAACTATGCCACTATTTAGAATTACAGTAAAATCGAGAGTAAACACGAACGGCATCCGATTGGAGCCAGGTATGAGTGTTGACGTAGTAACACAATCTTTCAGCGACCCCGTTCATACGAATGGCGGTCAGAATGTAGCCGATGCTTTCATGCGTATCTACGGAGTGGATATAAAGAAGGCTGGAGCTTTGAATGGAGTTTATTTAAAGGTTGACAGGATAGGTTAAAGGAGATAATCACATGTTTGAAGGTTATATAGCAGGCAAATTTGCTAATAAGATGTTTGAAAAGCAAGTTTTTCAAACTGTCAAGACTCATGCTTTGGTTGGAGCCCTACTAATGATGATTCCAGATTTTGGATTTGGAACAATAATTTTTATTGGTGTGCTCTGGCACATGTACTCCAGCATCTGCGACAAAGTGGGCATATCCTTTGCTCGGCATTTCTGGGAGTTGGTTGGATTGGGTATTGTCGTTAATATTGTCATCGCATTAGTCATTGATATTGTTTTTACGGTTCTCTTCTTTCTCGAAGGATTCATCATATATTTCCAATTCTATTTGTCTGGAAAGATGTTCGTAGAAAGTCTCAAGCAATTGGATATCAAGAAATGACTGGAGAAAATTTTTATATGCAACTAATAATAACATTTATTCTACTATTATGGATATCGACGGAAAGCTTCTTAAAGCATCCATTAAACTTGTCCAATTAATGGATAAGACTGCAGACGACAATCTGCCAAGAGAAATAGCAGACGTAGTAAAACTTCACAGCAAATTGGCCGTAGGATCTGCATGGATACCTATTCCCGGAGCAGATGTTGCTGCAGGAGCCGCCACTATTTGGGGCATGTATGTGCGAATCAACAACAAACTGAGCATCCCATTTGGAGAGAATGTGATGAAATCAATAGGTTCAGGCGTAGCTACCAACCTTGCGAGCTATGCTGCGATGAGCGGTGTGGCAAGTGCCTTGAAATTCATCCCTGGTATAGGAACTATTGGTGGAGCAGTCCTTATGTCCGCAACCCTTTATGGCCTTACACTCGCATCTGGCTGGATATATCTGAATGCCTTGAGCCTTGTAGCAGCAAAGAAGGGTAATGCTTTCAGTGCTTCTGATATTTCCAAAGCGGTTAACGATTTGCTAAGAGACAAGACTACCATCAAGAATTTTATTGAGGAAGCAAAAAAGTCTTACAAAAAGTGAACACTATAATGACCAAACGTGTTAACTTCACTTCTAACGTATGAGCTTGTATAGGGCTGTCGCTCTGTGACAGAAAGGCCGTTAAATCAGATTTCAAAACTATCAAAAACGAAATAACCAATAGATTAGTAACTGAAGTTTTAACGTGTCCCAAATGCGGGAAAGATTTCTCTTGGTGCCAAGAGATTTTAAATCATGTCCTTGGAAGATAAACGACATTTTTATAACACGTACAAAAAACAAACATTAATATTATGGAGAAAATGACTGAATCAATGATGGGCAAAGCCTTGCAAGTGGCATACGACAAGGCTATTAGTGGGTTTGAAGTGAAAGGAGTGAAAATTCTTGACTCCGCATATGATTTGGCAGAGAGTTATGCCAACCCAGGAAAATCTGTGAAGCAAAATGCCACCTCACTTGTTAATTGGCAGTGTAGCAAGGCTGGTGCCAGCGGTTTTGCCACGAGTTTCGGAGGATTTGCAACGATGGCTGTTGGCATACCAGCTAATGTTACGAGTGTGCTTTACGTGCAGTTGCGCATGATTGCAGCAATCGCCATTATGGCTGGCTATGACCCTCGTCAAGACCAAGTGCAAACGCTTGCTTATACATGCTTGTTGGGAAGTGCCGCAGGTGATGTGATAAAAGACGCTGGTGTCAAAATTGCGGAGAAATTGACCGAGAACTACATCAAGAAAAACATTACACGTGCCATGACTACTAAAATCAACCAAAGTGTAGGATTCCGGCTGATAACAAAAGCGGGCAGTAAGGGCATACTGAATATGACGAAGATGATTCCTGTTGTGGGTGCAGTATTTGGCGCTGGTTTTGATATAGTTACTACGAAGTCTATTGGTGCGACAGCTAAGAAAGTTTTCATTGACGGCAAAGTGGATTAAACTGTATGAGTGGTATACTTGCATTCATTTTTTTTTGATTTTGTCGGGATAGTGATATATTCAATGACATACACACATTATTTGATTTATTATGAAATGTCCAAAATGTGGGTCCGAGATGGAATCTTGGACCGAAGATAGTGATTTGGGGAAGGTCGCGGGAATGGTTGCAGGTGCTAGTATAGGGTTACTCACTGCAAATCCCATAATTGGGGGTACTGTTGGAACTTTTGTCGGAAAAAGGTTAGGAGGGATGGCCGGTGGAAAATTGTTTGGTGACCAGCACTATTACTGTCCCAAATGTTCGCAAAAACAAGAACAATATGGAAAAGAGCCAGACTGGCTCACAATAGAATATGAGACAAAAAAAATAATTGGTAATATTACTGGCATACAAACGTATAAAATTCGCACAAACTCGAAATTAGAAGAAGACCTTGGTTTAGATACTGCTGGATTCTTGAGACTCGTGTTTGCCATTCAGGAGAAATTCCAGATTGAAGTTGGTCGATATGATTCTTTTGAAACTTTTGGAGACTTAGTGAAATATATCAAAACAAAAAAAGGACATAATTAATTATGAATTACAACGAAATCTTGGAATCATTCCTTGAAGGCTACGAACAAGGAGAGCAAAAGGATATTGGTGCCTACTGTAGGATTTCATTGAGCGGATTCTGAATCTGTCGTAGATGAAACTGTTGAAAAGGCATTTATCTCCCGACTTGGTACAGACAGCGCTGAATGCATTTCTATTACAACAGAAATGCTGATAGCAACTGCCAAAGAAACAAAAAGCATATCCAAAACCTGCAAAAAACAGATTGAAGATATGGAACGAGTGTTCAAAGAATGTGATTTTAAAGACGCTTCTAAGAAATAAGTTCTATGCAAACAACCACCCTTGAATTTCCGCATAACGCCCGGACTACCTACACTGCCGTAAAGCGGTTGTTCGATAAGAGTACAAAGTTCGGAAGTGTGAAGTGTAACGATGAGCTATTCATCGTTGAGGCAAGGCGTGGACTTTGGATTTCGCCCTTCAGCGAGAATGTAAAGATGAAGGTGGTGGCGACGAGCAGCCAGACGTGTAAGGTGGTGGTCGAGTCGTCGTCACGTTCCATCCTGAATCTCCTGAACTTCGGGGCTAACAAGGGTAACGTGTCTGACCTCTCAGACTACATCAACAATGAAGTTCACAAGTTGACACAGTCAGGTGAGATCCCTATGAGACAAGACCCAATAAAGTTTCGATAAAAAACGACCGCCCAGAGGACTACCCTGAGCGGTTTTTCTTTCATCATTGCAAACAGCAAGGTATAGGAAGAACATGAGGATTTTGGCATTATGGATAAAATAAAATGTGAGATTTTCGGCAAACTGCCTCAGAATGTGAGATTTTCGGCAGTTTCTCAGAAATAAATTTTGAGATTTTCGGCAAATCCGTTAATTTTGTAGCATCATTATTGAGAATATATGGAAGAAATGCTATTCAAACGTAAGCTGTACGATAAGATGTTGCAGTGGAAAGTAGCAAATAATTGCCATTTATTTTATAATGGCTTGCACATTCCATATAAAAAAAGGTAAATGAGGGCACTTCAGAAAAGCGACAAAATGAAAAGGTAAAAAGAAAAGTCGCTGATTTTCAGCGACTCGAAATTTCTTTTTGTGATCCGCTTGGGGCTCGAACCCAAGACCCCAACATTAAAAGTGTTGTGCTCTACCGACTGAGCTAGCGGATCAGGGCTTTCTGTCGAAAGCGGGTGCAAAGGTAATAACAATTTTTGAATAATCCAAATTTTAGGCGGCTTTTTTAGTTTTATTTGCTCTGAGAGGCAGCTTGAAGGGCTTTTTGGTAGCATTCGCGGCAGAGCGGCTCGTATTCGGCGGTCTCACCGAGAAGGACACGGCGGTCGTTCTGCACCTTGCGGTGGCTGACGTATGCCAGATTTCCGCATTTGACACAGATGGCGTGTACCTTGGTCACATCGTCGGCAATGGCACAGAGGGCGGGCATGGGGCCGAAGGGAACACCCTTATAGTCCATGTCGAGGCCGGCCACGATGACACGCACGCCGCGGTTGGCCAGCTCGTTGCACACGTCGATCAGTCCCATGTCGAGAAACTGCGCTTCGTCGATGCCCACCACGTCGATGTCGCCAGCCAGCAGAAGGATGGAGGCCGAGGAGTCGATGGGGGTGGATATGATGTGGTTTTGGTCGTGGCTGACCACATCTTCTTCAGAGTATCGTACATCGATGCGTGGTTTGAAGATTTCGACACGTTGGCGCGCGAACTTGGCCCGTCGCATGCGCCGGATGAGTTCTTCCGTTTTGCCGGAGAACATCGAACCGCACACCACTTCAATTCTGCCGGGTCGGTGTGCCTCTCCCGTAAGGTTTGCTGTCATTATCTTGTCTGTTTTGTCTACAAAAGTACAAATACGTTTTAAAAATTGCAAAGAAATAGAGTAATTTTTGACTATAATTAAATAAATACTTATTTTTGCATGCTGTATGGGAACGCTTTATATCGTACCGACGCCTGTTGGCAACATGGAAGACATGACTTACCGGGCCGTCCGTATCTTGAAGGAGGTCGACGTGGTGTTGGCCGAGGATACTCGCACATCGGGCATCCTTCTGAAGCATTTCGATATTCACAATCATCTTCTGTCGCATCACAAGTTCAATGAGCATGGCACCAGCAGTGGTGTCGTGGAGCGACTGTTGGCTGGTGAGAATGTGGCTCTGATCAGCGATGCAGGTACGCCGGGCATCAGCGATCCGGGCTTTTTCCTGGTTCGTGAAGCTGTGAGGGCTGGGGTAGAGGTGCAGTGCCTTCCTGGGGCAACGGCCTTTGTACCGGCCTTGGTCAGCAGCGGCCTGCCTTGCGACCGTTTCGCCTTCGAAGGGTTCCTTCCCCAGAAGAAAGGCCGTCAGACAAAGCTGCAGTCCCTTCAGGAAGAGACGAGAACCATGATTTTCTATGAGTCGCCTTATCGGTTGGTGAAGGCTTTGGAGCAGTTTGCCGAGGTGTTCGGGGCTGACCGTCAGGTGAGTGTCTGCCGTGAGATTTCAAAGATACACGAGGAGAGTGTCCGTGGCACATTGGCAGAGGTGGCAGCCCATTTCAAGGAGCATGAGCCGAAAGGCGAGATTGTCATTGTGGTAGCGGGGAAGATGGAGAAATGAAGAGTAAAATCCTTAAATATGAATATATGAAGAAAGTAGTTTATTTGGCTGCATTGGCCTTGGCTATGGCAGCTTGCACTGGCAACAAGAAACAGCATGAGGAGGCTATGGCTCAACAGCGCGACTCGCTGAATCAGATTATTGCCCAGAAAGACAATGAGATTAATGACATTGTAGGTACGCTGAACGACATTGAAGAGGGCTTCCGCGAGATTTCCGAGGCGCAGGGGCGTGTCTCTGTGGCCCAGCGAGGCGAGGGAACCAGTTCGGCTTCCCGTATCAAGGAGAATATGCAGTTCATCCAGAACACCATGCAGCAGAACCGTGAGCTGATCAACAAGCTGCGTTCGCAGTTGCGCGAGAGCAGCATCAACGGTGAGCAGCTGAAGCGTGCGATAGAGAATCTGACGGCCCAGTTGGAGGAAAAGGACACCCAGCTGAAGGCTTTGCGTGCAGAGTTGGAGGCCAAGGAAATCCATATTGCCGAGCTTGACGAGACGATTGCTGGCCTTCATGAAGACGTGACCACGCTGAAGGAGGAAAGTTCGTCGAAGTCGGTGACCATCAGCACACAGGACAAGCAGTTGAACACGGCCTGGTTCGTGTTTGGCACGAAGAAAGAGCTCAAGGAGCAGAACATCCTGAAGGATGGAAAGGTGTTGCAGCAGAATTTCAATAAGAACTATTTCACGAAGATTGACATCCGGGTGGACAAGGAGATCAAGCTCTACTCGCGCAGTGCCGAGATGCTCACCTCGCATCCCAACGGCAGCTATACGCTTCAGCGCGATGCCAACAAGCAGTATGTGCTTCGCATCACGAATCCGGAACAGTTCTGGAGCACCAGCAAATATTTGGTGATACAGGTGAAGTGACCTTCCCCTGTGCTTTAAGACCCTGCATAAAAAAACGTCGAGCGGCCTTCTTCCCCGATGAGGAAGGCCGCTCGACGTTTTGATGTTGTTGTGAGCTACAGACTTACTTTTTGATGTGTTTCCTGCCGTTGCGGATGACGAGGCCTCGGTAGCTGTTGCCAACCTTCTGGCCAGCCAGATTGTATGAAGCCTCCGTGTTGGCGGCTGAGGCGTTGATGGTGCTGATGCCGGTCTCACTGCTTGAGAAGGCAAAGGCCACATCGTCGAGATAGCATTCGGTCGTCTTGTTCGATGCCACCACAAACTGAATGTATGTTCCGGCGGGGATGTTTCCGTATGTCAGCTTGAGTTTCTGGTTTTTGGCTATCTGTATTTTCACCCTCCCTGCCGTCGTCGGCAGAATTTCCCAGTTTTCGCCGTCGGTGCTGGTGCGCACGGCAAAGCTGACTGCCTGATTGTAGTTTGCAATGCTGAACGAGAGCGAGTGCAGATGCTTGTCGAGTTTCGACGATGTGAGCATTCCGTTCTTGCTGAACTTCACGACACGCTCGCCGTTTCCGTATCGGTCGGTCGGGGCAGTGACGACGGCATTGGCCAGGCTCCATCGGCAGAACCGTCCCTCCAAGTCACTCGCGTCGGCAGTGGTGAGCGGCGTTGTCTCAAAGTCTTCAATCTGTGTTGGATAGAGGTCTTTTCCTGCCTCGAAAGTGATGGTCTTGTCGTCTTTCTGCGTGATGGAGAACAGGTCGATGGCAGCCTCCTTGTCGGCCCATGTGTCGTTGGTCTCAGGTGTCAGGTCCCATTCTGTGATGGGAGCGTTGCCCAGTATCTCGAAGTAGATGGCATCGGGGGAGTTGTTCACTGTGTTCCTCTGCCATACGCTGGGCTTCGAGGTGTCGGCGCGCCAGACAATCAGGCCCTGTCCCGGAAGGAATTTGTCCCATCCCTGCTTCTGGCGGTTCTCAACATAGAACTCCTCGTTGGTTTTCTTTGTCATTACCCTGTATGCCTTGTTGCCCGTGTCGAAAGGCACCAGCTCATAGTCGCCCGGTGTGTCGAGGACCTCTGCTTCGCAGAATCCCAGGATGTGGCGCTCAAACGAGTTGTAGCCCACGGGAGTCAGACCATAGTTGAAGTCACCTCCCCCTGCCATGATGTCCCAGCTACCCGGATCTCTTGCCTGTCCGTTCTGCTCATAGTCGGTGTCGTAGTGGTCGGCCAGTCCTAACACATGGCTGAACTCATGGCACATCGTTCCGATGCCGTCGAGCCAGACGTGTTGGTTGGCGTATGCCTCATAGTCCTGAATCTCTACGCTGCAGGCGAAGCGTCCGAACTTCTTGCCGTCGTAGGTCATGCCGTAGTAGGCTGCATACGGGCTCATGTCCTCAGCATGCGGCCACATGTACCTGTAGTCGTTGCCCTGCACGTAGCTGCCATATCCGGCATAGACAAAAAAGACCATGTCGATCACACCGTCGTTGTTCAGGTCGTAGTCTCTGAAGTTGACGAGCGCGTTCACCTGGTTCATGGTAGCCTTCATGAGATTGATGTTTCGGCTGTCGAAGTTCGAACTCGGAATCCCGTTCACGTCTTTCGGAGCAGGGTAGGTGCAGGAGTAGTTGACGGTCACTGGGCCGATGACATCGAATGTCGGCTCGAAAATGCCCATGGAGTTGTCGTAGAAATAGTCTTTCACGCTGCCTGTGACGGGAACG
This sequence comes from uncultured Prevotella sp., assembly GCA_947302435.1. GTDB lineage: Bacteria > Bacteroidota > Bacteroidia > Bacteroidales > Bacteroidaceae > Prevotella. The sequence goes on from CAMYVQ010000001.1 coordinate 45,247, forward strand.
GGATAGTGTTGCAGCGAATTGTCTGTGAGATTCTTCTCGTTGGTGAGCTTCTGGTAGAAAGCCTTGGGGTCGTCCATAGTGAACTTGCGGTCGTTGAACTCTACCAGCACCACCAGTCCCTTGAAGTTGCTGTAGTCTATATGATCCCAGACAATGGACCGGCGCTTGCCGTCCTGTGCCATGTCGTAGTTGTGGGCATAGAGCTTGGCGGCCCTTGCCTTGGACTCCTTTTGGGCGGCTGTCATTTCCGGATGCAGGAACTTCTGGGCGCCGGCCAGAAAAGCCTGCTCTGCGGCGTTGCGAAGCTCCGGGTTCCTGGCTGTCATGTTTGTCGGTTTCAGCATGTCGCCCTCTTTCTCCGCATAGCGGTAGTAGCCGTCGTCTCCTTTGATGACGGTATAGCCGTCGACAGTGGTCGTAAAGTTCAAAAACTCGTCGCCGTGCATCAGCAAGGTGACCGTTGTCCCGTCGGGCTGGAATACATCAACGGGTTTACTGTAGCCTGGGCGAGCCCATAGCGACGTTGCTCCCAGCATCATCGCTGTCAATAGTAGGAAAATCTTCTTCACAATTCCGTGGTTCTTAATATTGTGTACAAAATTATGCATAATTTATGACTTCTCCAAGCGATTATGATTTTTTAAGGGTGAGGCAAAGTTGTACAGGCATATATTGATGCGTCAATGAAAAAAACATTAGAATAGAACTGTTTTACAAAGTCGTCGACTTTGTGAGACAAACTCGTCGACTTTGTGTCACAAACTCGACGACTTTGTAAATCCATTTGACATCAGTCATTGGGCCATCGTTTTTCTTCGCGCGCGCATATATTATTTAAGGTGTTATAAAAATGTTACCAAAATGGCAGAAATCATAGAAAAACGGCGTTTTTTTTTAGTTTTTATTTAAAAAATGTGCGTTTTCCAAAAAAAAGTAGTAATTTTGCAAACTCTTGTGGCATAAAAAACGTAAAAGATGAAATTCATTCAATATTGTTGCCATGAAGAGCATTGAAGATAACAAAAGGATTTGCATATATAATATGAAGAAAAGATTGACGATGTTTTTGGTAGGCATGTTCCTTGCAATAGGGACGGTGCTGGCCCAAAACAAGATTAGTGGAACCGTTGTCTCCCATGATGACGGTGAGCCGATTATTGGCGCATCAGTGCTGATTAACGGTACGAAGAACACGGGTACAACCACCGACCTTGACGGTAAGTTCACCATCATTGTGCCTCAGGGCAAGAAGATTAAGGTGAGCTACATCGGCATGAAGGATATTGTCGTCACGCCGAAGCAGGGCATGGTGATCCGCATGCAGACCGATGCCACCATGGTCGACGAAGTGGTGGTGACGGGTATCCAGAAGATGGACAAGCGCCTGTTTACCGGTGCCACGACAAAGATTGATGCCGAGGACACCAAGCTTGACGGTGTGGCCGACGTGACCCGTGCCCTTGAAGGCCGTGCTGCCGGTGTGTCGGTTCAGAACGTGTCGAGCACCTTTGGTACGGCTCCTAAGATCCGTGTGCGCGGTGCCACGTCTATCTACGGTTCGAGCAGCCCCCTGTGGGTGGTCGACGGTGTGATCATGGAGGATGCCGTCAACGTGAGTGCCGACGATCTGTCGTCGGGCGATGCCACGACCCTGATCTCGAATGCCATTGCCGGTCTGAACGCCGACGATATCGAATCGTTCCAAGTGCTGAAGGACGGTAGCGCCACCTCTATCTACGGTGCGCGAGCCATGGCCGGTGTGGTGGTCATCACCACGAAGAAAGGCCGTGCCGGTCATAGCAGCATCAACTATACGGGTGAGTTCACCTACCGTCTGAAGCCCAACTACAGCGAGTACAATATCTGTAACTCACAAGAGCAGATGGGTATCTACAAGGAAATGGCCGCCAAGGGCTGGCTCGAGTTCTCGTCGTTGGCCAACGGCTCTACCGCAGGTCTCTACGGTAAGATGTACCAGCAGGTGAAAGCCTACGATGAAACGACAGGACAGTTCGGCCTGCCCTATACCGATGCTGCCATGAACGCCTACTTGCAGCAGGCAGAGTTCCGCAACACCGACTGGTTCGACCTGCTTTTCAACAACAACATCATGCAAACCCATTCGGTGTCGATCTCCACGGGTACCGACAATGCCAACCTCTATGCTTCGCTGTCGGCTCTCTACGATCCGGGATGGACGAAGGACTCGAAGGTGGAACGCTATACGGCCAATGTCAATGCCTCGTTCAACCTGTCGAAGCAGCTGACCGTCACCCTGCGCACCAACGGTAGCTACCGTAACCAGGATGCTCCGGGTACGCTGAGCCGTTCGGTCGACCCCGTGAGCGGTGCCGTGAACCGTTCGTTCGACATCAACCCCTTCAGCTACGCTATGAACACCTCGCGTACGCTCGACCCGAACGATACCTATACGCGCAACTATGCCCCGTTCAACATCTTCAACGAGCTTGACAATAACTACATCAACATCCAGACCATGGATTTGAAGTTTCAGGGCGAGGTGAGCTATAAGCCCATCCTCGGACTGGAAATCAACCTCTTGGGAAGCTACCGCACGTACAAGGCCCTGCGCGACACCTACGTGTTGAACAATTCGAACCGTGCCAATGCCTATCGTGCTGGTGTCGACAACCCTAACATCCGTGACAACAATATCTACCTCTATAACGATCCCGACGTGCCCAACTCGCTGCCTGTCAGCGTGATGGAGCAGGGCGGTATCTATACGGGCAATGTGAACTCGGTGAAGCAGCTCGACTTCCGTGGCACCATACAATATAATAAGGTGTGGAACGACACCCACATCTTCAATGCCCTCATAGGTATGGAGGCCAACAAGGCCGACTATGATGCCCGCGAGAACAACGTGTACGGTGTCGACTACGACAATGCCCGCCTCGTGGTGCCTAACTACCTGTTCTACAAGCAGTCTGAGGAAGAGGGAACCGTGCTGAACTCCTTCTCGAAGTCGTGGAACCGCCGTCTGGCCTATATGGGTAATATCAACTACTCTTACAAGGGTATCTACGGTCTGAACCTGACGGGTCGCTACGACGGCTCCAACCAGTTGGGCCGTAGCCGCCAGAGCCGCTGGCTCCCCACGTGGAACGTGTCGGCTTCGTGGAATGCCCACGAAGAGCAGTTCTTCAAGAATTTCATGGAGAACACCAATGGCTGGTTCAGCTATGCCAAGCTGCGCCTGAGCTATTCGCTTGTGGGCGAGCAGACGGCAGCCTCGAATGCCAACCCCATCTTCCAGAGCACCATCGTCTGGCGTCCGCAGGGTTCGATGCAGGAAACTGGTATTGAGCTTGCAAGCTATGGAAACCAGGCCCTGACCTACGAGAAAAAGCATGAATTCAATATCGGTCTCGACCTTGGTTTCCTTAATAACCGCATCAATCTGGTCACCGACTTCTACTGGCGCGACAATTTCGATCTGATGGGCTACACGCAGACCTATCTGCAAGGCGATCAGTTTGCCAATGTGGCAAAGATGAAGTCGAAGGGTGCCGAGGCTACCATCTCCAGCAAGAACATCATGACCAAGAACTTCCAGTGGAACACCGACTTCACGTTCTCTTACTGCGATACGGAGATTACCGACCTTCAGTCGTTCTCACGCATCATTGATTTGGTGCAGGCCAACGGATTTGCCCTCGAAGGCTATCCCCACCGTGCCCTGTTCTCCATCCCCTTCAAGGGACTCGATGACACGGGTATTCCCACCATCATGAACGAAAAGGGTGAGGTGACCACGACGGAAATCAACTTCCAGGACTACGAGAACACCGATTTCCTGATCTATGAAGGCCCCACAGAACCGACCATCACCGGCGGTCTGAACAACATGTTCAGGTGGAAGAACTGGCGACTGAACATCTTCATCACCTATTCGTTCGGCAACAAACTGCGCCTTGATCCCGTGTTCAGCGTGGGCTACAGTGACATGAGTGCCATGCCGAAGGAGTTCAAGAACCGTTGGGTGCAGCCCGGCGACGAGAAGATCACCACGATTCCCGCCATTGCCAGCGTGCGCCAGTATTACGACAACTCGCATCTGGCCTACGCCTACAATGCCTACAACTACTCTGATGCCCGTGTGGCCGACGGTGGTTTCATCCGCATGAAGGACGTTTCGCTGACGTATGATTTCCAGCCCAATCTGATTAGCAAGATTGGCCTGACCTCCGCTTCGCTGAAGCTTGATGCCACCAACCTCTTCCTGATCTATGCCGATAAGAAGCTGAACGGACAGGATCCTGAGTTCGTCAATTCGGGTGGTGTGGCTACGCCGTTGTCAAAGCAGTTCACCTTCACGCTGCGTCTCGGCATCTGATACAACTGAAGATGGAATATTGAAAACTGATGATAATTGAAGAAAAAATATGATAAAGAAAAGCAATATATACGGAATGGTGGTAATGGGATTTGCGGCATTGGCCCTTCCCTCATGCACCGACAGCTTCCTTGACCAGGAACCCGACGAACGTGCCGTCATCGATACCGAGGACAAAGTGCGCCAGTTGCTGATTAGCTCCTATCCCGCTGCCAACTATGGATGGCTGTGCGAGATCTCCAGTGACAATATCATGGACAATAACGCGAATCACATGCCCATCAGTGGTTCGGCGGAGCAGATTGCCACCCGTTACAACCTGACTTCTTTCGACCGTTGCGACGACGAGCTGTTCCGCTTCGAGCAGGGCGTCTCGGCTACGGGGCAGGACACCCCTAAATTTATTTGGGAACAAACGTATGCCAGCATTTTCTCCTGCAACTACGTGCTCGAAGCCATTGAGGAGCTGAAGGCGAAGAATGGCGGTGTGCTGACTCCTGCGCTGAAAGGCTACCAGGCCGAAGCCCTTCTGCTAAGAGCCTACAACCACTTCGTGCTGCTCAACACCTTCTCGCAGGCCTACAAAGGCGAGGAAGCCAGCCGCAACGACATTGGTGTCCCCTACGTCAGGCATACGAGCACCGACTTCACCGAGCAGTATGACCGCGGCAATGTGACCGATTGCTACAAGATGATCATCGAAGACCTTGAGGCTGCCCTGCCCAATGTCACTGACAGTCACCTGAAGAATGCCGTCAAGTATCACTTCAATGTAAATGCCGCCCATGCCTTCGCCTCACGTGTCTACTTGTTCCACCACGACTGGGATAAGGCTGAGAAACAGGCTTCCTATCTGTTGGGCGACGACTATGCCGCCATTGCTCCTAAGCTCGTTGACTTCACGGGAATGGACTACTGCACCTATTCCACTGACTATGGCGTGATCTATCAGGATCCCGAATCGCCCAACAACCTGATGCTGCTCAACACGCATTCGTGGATAAACAATCATGCATTAGGCTATCGCTATGCGCAGAACAGCACTTGCTGCCGTGAGATATACTATCACAGGACCCCGTTCACCGGTCTCTATGCCTATCCTTTCATCTATGTGGGTGGATGGACATTCTGGACGGGTAAGGATTATGGCTATCTCGCAGCAAAGATTGCCCAAGAGTTTGAGTATTCCGACAAGTTGGCCGGCATTGGCTACAGCCATGTCATCCGCCGCGAGTTCACCAACAACATGCTGCTCTTGGAACGCGCCGAGGCCCGCATCATGCAGGGCAACTATACGGGAGCCTTCAACGACATGGCTGCCTGGCTGAAAAGCTATCAGACCTTCTCTGAGTCCAACATGAAGACGTTCCGCGATGGCTATGGCATGCGCGACCTTTCCTTAGACGACATCGATTCGTATTTCAAACCCTCAATCACGGCCAAGGGCGACACGGTGCTTAATTTCAACTGCTTCTTCAGTTGGAACAATACCCCTGGCAAGATCAATGCCGCCGGCATGGGCTATAACATTCCCGACGAGGCTGTTCCCTATATGAACTGCCTGAACGAGTTCCGCAGAATCGAGACCTGCTGGGACGGTTGGCGGCTCTGGGACCTGAAGCGCTGGGGTATAGAGTGGAGCCACACTTACTGGAGTCTGGAAGATCGCCGCGAGTTCACCACGCACATGGCATGGGATGACCCACGCCGCGCCATGGAGGTGCCGATGAACGCCATCGAGGCTGGTCTGCAGCCCTCTCGTCCCACTACGATGTCAAAGCCCGTGGAGACCTATACCGTGGCACCCATGGAGACGAGTGCCCGGAATTGAAGTTTTTTCATTGTTTTCAAATAGTAATCAGATAAATCACCAATAATATGAAGAAAGAATTTGTCGTTCTGTTTCTCGGATTCCTTCTTGCCGTAGGTATCACGGTTTCTTGCAGCAAGGACGATCTCGGCCCTACCATCTTTGAAACGACGGAGCGGCCCCTTGATCGCACTTCGTTCACGTTCCCGCTTGACACCTTCTGCAAGGCGAACTTCCTGGAACCTTATAACATGCGCTTTATCTACAGGTTGGAGGACATCGGCAGCGACTTGCAGAAGAACTTGGTTCCGGCCAGCTATCTGCAGAGCAAGAAGCTCGCCGTGCTGACAAAGTACCTCTGGTATGAGGTCTACAGCAAGTTGGCTGGTGAGAAATTCCTGAAGCTCTATTCGCCCCGTATCATTCTGCTGACAGGTTCGCCCTCGGTCAACGCTTCGTCGCATACCGAGACATTGGGTACCGCCGAAGGTGGCCTGAAGGTTTACCTGTACAAGGTGAATACGCTCGACGAGCATGTCATTGAAGGCCATGAGGGCTTGAACCACCTGTTCTTCCACACCATGCACCATGAGTTTGCCCATATCCTCGACCAGACCCATCAGCGTCCTACCGCCTTCGACCTCCTTTCGAACGGTAAGTACGATGTGCAGTCGTGGGGCGAGGCTGACGACTCGCTTCGTGCCGGTCAGGGCTTCGTGTCGCCCTATGCTTCCAGTCAGGCTCGTGAAGACTGGGTAGAGGTGCTCGCAGGCTATGTGTGCAACGACACCTTGCAGTGGGACGAACTGATGAACAATGCCAAGTATGAGTGGGAGGAGATGGACATCGCCAAGAGCCAGGCCGACAGTATCAACCGTTTGCGCAAGAAGAGCACAATGCCCGACTCTATCGGCCATGTGAAGACCATCAGTGAAGCCGCAGGCACCTATAAGCTGGTGAGAAAGCTCGTTGCCCGTAATGCCGACGGTTCGGTGGCCAAAAAGGCCGACGGTACGCTCGACTATCTCGACAAGGATGGCATCAACGGCTACGACCTCATTCAGGCCAAGTTAGACATGGTGCGCGAGTGGCTGAAGACGGAGTATGGCATCAATATCGACGAGATGCGTCGCGAGGTGCAGAGCCGTACATACGTGATGAATGCCGACGGCACCTTCCCTATGAAGAATAGCAAGCTGATCAATCATATCGTGCAGCCTTTGCAGAGCGATCCCACCAAGACCGTGATGGACTCACTGCTCTATCAGGTCGACCGTTTTGAACCCCTCATTGAGAAGTAAACAGAAAAAATGATGCTAAAGAATATGAAGAATCCAATTTATATGCTGGTTTTGTCGGCACTTTGTCTCATGACGGGCTGCGCAGGTGAGGAAGATCTCCTGTTCAGTGAGTCGGCTGCCGAACGCCTGAATGCAGCGAGTGACAGGTATTCTGCCCTGTTGAACAGTTCGGAAGGAGGATGGGTGATTCAGTACTATCCCACCAACGACAATCCCAATGAGGATGGCGAAAAGGTGCTCACCACGGGAACCTGCTATCTCTGGTGCGTGAAGTTTTTCAAGGACCATCAGGTGAAGGTCGGTATGAACAACTCTTTCTCGGAGAATATATACGCTGAGGACTCCTCGGCATGGGAGGTGATTACCGACAACGGCCCCGTGCTGACGTTCAACTCGTTTAATAAGAATGTGCATGCGTTCTCCGATCCCGACAAGCACAGCATTCCCAACAACGACGACAACGTATGGGGAGTGGGTGTCGGTGGCGACTATGAGTTCGTGATTGTCGATGCTCCGGCAGACCGCAGCCACGTGATGCTGAAGGGCAAGAAGCGTGCCACGTACAACCTGATGCTCCCGTTGCCTGCAGGAACCGACTTCGAGAAATATCTTGCCGAGGTGGATTCCTTCACAAAGCGTGTGTTCTCGAAAGGTGCTCCCAACGAGGACTTGCTCACCATCGGTGAAAATAAGTTCAAGCTGAACTCTGGCAGCACGGGCATCATGGGCATGTATCCTGCCGATGGCGATGCCCTTACGGAGACCCACAAGGCCACGTTTGGCATTGTGAAGAAGGACAATCAGTTTGTGATGCGCTTCCGCGACAAGCAGACACTGGCTGAGACCACTCTTCAGGAGTTCGTCTTCGATAACGACCGTGACATGTTCGTCGCTTCCGACAATCAGGCCGTCACTATTGAGGGTGGTGTTCCTTATGACCAGTTTGTTGAGGTCGTTGAGAAGAAGGAACGCCGTTGGGAGTGGAAGGACACCTTGCTCATGTCAGACAGTTACAAGGCTCTCTACAATGCTTTGGCTGACAACTTCCAGAACGTGTTGGGAAACAAGTTGGTCAGTCTCTGTCTCCGAGTCAACAGCGATGTGCTGACTTTCCGCTTCAGATATTTAGTGAATAAGAAGTCCATTGATATTGACTATAATCTCGAAATGGAGCGCGACGGTAACAGCGTGTCGTTCAAGTTCGTCGGCGATTTCAATGATGCGTCCACGAATGCACGCAAAATGATTCCTGAAATACAGCAGATGATCGACCTCATGCAGCAGAGCTGGACGGTCACCAAGCATGAAACCAATTTCGACCTCAGCAAGGTGAAACTTGTGTCAGTTTCTGATCCCAATATGTGGTTTGTAGTGTCAATTATTTAATCTTATTATAAACAATTATTTTTATTATGAAGAAAATCTTCCTTGTTGCAGTGGCCACCGCTTTTGTGGCAACTGGTTTCGCACAGTCGAAAATGACTGTCGAGAAAAAGAATTTTCAACTGTGGCAGAAGGCCGCTCCTTCCAATGCTGTGTCGATGAAGGCAGAGCGCATGGAGAAGCTTCCTGTCCGCGACGTGCAGCAGCAGGTGCGTACAACGGCCCAGAAAGCCACGCGCCGACTGATTGCCGACGGTATCTTCTACAGCCGTCCTGCCGGAACGCTCTATGGCGGCTGGAACTGGGCTGAAGGTGGTAGTGGTTATTACTATACCACACTGATTGGTGCTCCCTACACGGATTTCACCTACGTGAACAAGTGCGTGGACAACAATTCCGAATGGACTGTGAATGGTGAGGATGCTACAGAAGACGTTGTGAATGGCAATTATGTCGGTGCGTATGCAAGAACCGAACTGGGTGGCGCTTCGCTCTTCTATGTTCCTACGGTCAACACGACTGCCGGTTCTTATACGCTTGGCGACTACAATGTCTATTATAAGCGTGAGTTTATTTCTTTAGGCGGTCTTGTCCGCATGGACTCACTCACCTGTCTCTATCCTTCCGATCCCAATGCCGCTGTGTTGTCTAACGGCGTGTATTACAGTCCGAGTGCCGCATGGGGCTTGTTGGATTCCGACAACCTGTTTGGTTCGGGTTCTGACGAAGATTTCGGAAAGGCTGTTACGGCTGTGCAGGTGTTCCCGAAGCCGATTTCCCCACTGTTCTTCGACAAGATTTACGTAGAGGCTCTCTCTGAGACCCAGCCAATTCCCGCAGGCATGAAGATGCGTGCTTATATTACGGGTGTGAAAGACTCTACCGTTACTTATCGTGACGAATCTCAAGAAGTCGTCAAGGTTCCTGATATGGAGAATATTATTGACATTCTCTATGCTGAGTCCAGTGATACGCTCGATTTCGTTTCTACAACCACCCGTAACCAGAAAACGTTGAAGACTGGTCAAGTTGTTTACAAGAAGCCTGGCTATACCGATATTCTGGGCAACAACATTCCTGGCAATGTGGTGGTTGATCAGCAGTTTGCCTTGGTGCTGGCCGATTTCGAGAAGGACGGTGTCGACTATGGTGTCTTCGGTAATGAAGTCGAGGACGGCGACGACAGCGTGGATAGAGCACGCATGGGCTTTGAGAATGGCCGTAGTCTGACCTATTCTACTCCTATTGCACTGGCCGTTTCACTCTATGGCATGTTCGACAGGGCATACGCACCCAAGGTTCCCGGTATCTACTCATTTGAGGACGAGACTCTTGACTACCGTATCGTTGCTCTGCCTGTGAACGGATCTCCTGAAGAGTATGGCTATGGTAACTATACCTACGGTTCTACTGGTTCGATATTTGTGACGGGTGAGGAATCCGATGCCGGCTACCCCGGTGCTTTCGTCAATACGAATGTGTATTGGTTTGACGAGGACGAGAATTCCAACTATGACATCCTCGGTGTTCCCGACTGGATTCAGGACTGCGTTATTGACCCCTCTTTCCCCTACTATGGCAATGTGATCATGTTCAATGTCGATCCTCTTCCCACTGGCGAGAAGGGTCGTTATGCATGGGTGAACGTTGTTGGTTCGGAGGCTGAGATGGGTGACGATGTGGTTTATTCTACCGTCAGCGAACCTATTCTGCTGGTTCAGGGTGATGTTGATGTGGATGCAGTCATTGCCGCCAATGTGCAGAGTGTTCGTTCGAATGTACGCCCCTCTAACAACTTTACCTACAGCCTGACCGGTCAGCGTGTGGCCAATAGCTTCAAGGGCATCGTGATCCGCGATGGCAAGAAGTACATCATGAAGTAAAAGTTGCCTTAGGGCATCGCATAAAAAAGGCCTCCTGTTCATAACGGGAGGCCTTTTTTATGTGGTTTCTTTGGATAAGTCTTACATCATAGGGAATGTTGTTGGGGCAGGCTATTTCCCGATATACTTCTCAATCATGGCCAGACACTTCTCGCTGTTGACGGGCTTGGAAAGGAAATCGTCGCAGCCCGAACGCAGTGCAAGCTGCCGGTCACTGTCGAAGGCATTGGCAGTAAGGGCGATGACAGGCAACTCGGGATGGGTCTCCTTAATCTTGGTGGTGGCCTCAAGACCATCCATCACGGGCATCTTGATGTCCATCAGCACCAAGTCGAATCCACCCTCATTCACCATATCTACGGCTTCTTTTCCGTTTTTGGCGCGTTTGAACTGGTAGTCACGTCTCAGGATGTAGGTCATCAGGACGAAGTTGCTGTCGTTGTCTTCTGCAATAAGGATTGTCTTCATGATTTCTGTGCTGTTATAAATAAATAGTTGTTATTAGTTAATTTGTTACAAAAGTACTGCTTTTCTTTTGAAATCATTTGCTCCGATATGACTTTTTAACTAATTTTGCACGAGTAGATATATTACTTTACTTAATACTAATAACAAATAACTTACTAAACAAATGAATTTTAAGCTTATTGCATGCTCTATGGCATTTTCGGCCACGCTGTCTGCCCAAGCGCAGCGCGTGATGGATGTTGATACGAAGGCGATGGGTGCCCCAGTTTCTCCAACCATGTACGGCCTGTTCTTTGAGGACATTAACTATGCAGCCGATGGTGGCCTCTATGCTGAACTGGTGAAGAACCGTTCGTTTGAGTTCCCCAATCCGTTCACAGGATGGGACATCTCGGGCAAGGTGACTCTGAAGGATGATGGCCCCTTCGACAAGAATCCCCACTATGTGCGTCTGGCTCCTTCCGGCCATAGCGACAAGCACACCATGATTGAGAACCACGGATTCTTCGGCATCGGTGTAAAGGCTGGTGAGGAATACCGTTTCTCGGTATGGGCGCGTGTGCCCGATGGCGGCAACGCCAAACTGTATGTCGACCTTGTGGACAATGCCACGATGAGCGACGACCAGAAGATTGGCAACGCCGGCTTGGACGTGAGCGGCAAGGATTGGAAGAAATATACGGTAATCATCAAGCCTAATAAGTCGTTTGCCAAGGCGCATCTTCGTGTATGGGGCGATAGCAAGAAGACTACCGACTTGGAACATGTGAGCCTCTTCCCCGTGAAGACCTACAAAGGACGTGAGAACGGCCTGCGTCAGGATCTTGCACAGGCATTGGAGGATGTTCATCCCGGTGTGTTCCGCTTCCCCGGCGGCTGCATTGTCGAGGGTACGGATCTGGCTACCCGTTACCAGTGGAAAAACACTGTAGGCCCCGTGGAAAACCGTCCGCTTAACGAGAACCGCTGGCACTACACGTTCACTTACCGCTATTTTCCCGACTATTTCCAGACCTACGGACTTGGATTCTTCGAGTTCTTCCAGCTCTGCGAAGACATCAAGTGCGAACCACTGCCTGTGTTGAGTGTGGGTCTGTCGTGCCAGTTCCAGAACCATAAGGAGAGCGACCATGTCGCCATGGACGAGCTGCAGCCCTATATCGACGACTGCCTCGATCTGATTGAGTTTGCCAATGGCCCTGTCGACTCCAAGTGGGGTAAGGTGCGTGCTGACATGGGGCATCCCGAACCCTTCAACATGAAGTATATCGGTATCGGCAACGAGCAGTGGGACACTCCCTATTTCGAGCGTCTGAAGCCTTTTGTAAAGGCTGTACGCGAGAAATATCCCAACATTAAGATTGTAGGCACCAGCGGTCCTGACTCTGAGGGTGACATGTTTAAAAAAGGATGGGTAGCCATGAAGGAGCAGAAGGCCGATCTCGTCGACGAGCACTTCTATCGTCCTGAGGCATGGTTCCTCGGTACGGGTGACCGTACAAAGTGGCCCAACTGTGGTGCATTGCGCTACGATAGCTACGACCGCAAGGGGCCGAAAGTGTTTGCCGGCGAATATGCCTGCCACGGAGCTGGTAAGAAGTGGAACCACTACGAGACTTCACTCTACGAGGCTGCCTTCATGACGGGCATCGAGCGTAATGCCGACATCGTGGAGATGGCAACCTACGCTCCACTTTTCGCACATGTCGAGGGTTGGCAGTGGCGGCCCGACATGATCTGGTACGACAACACCCGTATGTTCAAGTCGGTGAGCTACTATGTGCAGCAGATGTTTGCCATGAACAAGGGCACCAACGTGCTGAAGCTCACCACCGCCGATCCCGCTGACAAGAAGGGCAAGAAGCGCGTGCCTGTGGCCGGACAGGAAGGCATGGACGGATTGTTTGCCTCTTCCGTCTTCGACAAGGAGGCTGGACAGGTCATCATCAAGGTCGTCAACACCTCGAAGCAGGCCCAGCCTGTCAGCATCAACCTGACTGGCATGACGGGCGTGCGAACGGCTGAGACACTCACCCTGCAACATAATGGTTCGATGGACGATGAAAACACGCTCGACCAGCCTACAAAGATCAAGCCTGTCAGTGGCAGCGTGAACTGCGAGACCACTGGCAAGAAAGAGCAGACGGTGCTCAACGACAACGTGCCTGCCATGTCGTTCCGTATGTACAAGGTGAAGAAGTAAAAGGCGTTTTAGTGCTCACAATGCGCTTGCAATGTAGGCATATAAGGGAAAAAACTGTCAATCAATGCTTGATTGACAGTTTTTTTTACTAATTTTGCATCCAAATACGCTAAAAGCAAGAGGATATGGCAGTTGCAAATATTGTCAGTAAGGACAGTGAGGCCCGGCAGTTCTCCTTCGAGGTGCTGCCCCCACTGAAGGGAACAGGCACCGAGCGGCTGTTTGCCGACATCGAAAAACTGTGCGAGCTGAACCCGGCATTCATCAATATCACTACCCACCATTCGGAGTATGTATATAAGGAGGTAGGCGAAGGGCGCTTCGAGCGGCAGCGCGTGCGTCGCCGTCCCGGTACGATAGCTGTGGCCGCAGCCATACAGCAACGTTTCGGAGTAACCGTTCAGCCACATATTATCTGTAGTGGTGTGACGGTGGAGGATATTGAATACGAACTGCTCGACTTGCAGTTCCTTGGCATCACTGACCTGCTCCTGCTGCGCGGCGACAAGGCAAAAGACGACAGTACTTTCCAACCGACACCGGGCGGACATGCCCATACAACGGATCTGATCCGTCAGGTGCAGCGTTTCAATGAAGGATTCTTTGCCGACGGTACACCAATCAAGAACCCCGGACCGAAGTTTGACATTGGTGTGGCCTGCTATCCTGAGAAGCATGAGGAGGCTCCCAATCTGGAGCGCGATATGGAATACCTGCGCCAGAAACAGGAGTTGGGTGCCCAGTATGCCGTGACGCAGCTTTTCTATGACAACGAGAAATATTTCCGTTTTGTGGAGAAGGCACGGCAGATGGGGATTACCCTTCCCATCATTCCCGGCATCAAGCCGTTGGCCAAGTTAAGCCAGTTGACAGTGGTACCCAGGACGTTCCACTGTGATATTCCCGAGCCGTTGGCACGCGAAATCGTGAAGTGCAAGACCGACGAGGATGCCCGGCGGTTGGGTATAGAATGGACCATCGCACAGTGTCGAGAGCTTTATCAGCATGGTATCAGTGATATACATTTCTATACCATGGGTGCTGTCGATTCAGTGGTGGAGATAGTGCGTAGCCTAAGATAATGACATTCAACGAGGTAATAGGACAGAAGGAGGTGAAAGAACGCCTTATGCAGATGGTCAGCGAAGGCCGTCTGCCCCATGCCATCATGCTCTGCGGACCGCAAGGCGTTGGCAAGAAGGCGTTGGCCACGGCCTTTGCCTGCTACCTGTTGGGAAAATCTCACAATGTGGAGGTGATGCTGCAGAAGCTTGAACACCCCGACCTGCATTTCACCTTCCCCACCATCAAACTGCCGTCGATGGGGTCAGAGCATATACCAGTTTCCGACGACTTTATCAAGGAGTGGCGCGAATTGATGCTGCAAAGCCCGTACTTCTCGATGGACGAGTGGATGACGGCTATTGGGGCTGAAAACCAGCAGGCCATCATCACGGCGGGCGAGAGCGACGAACTGGTGAGAAAACTGTCACTGAAGTCGAGTCAGGGGGGCTATAAGGTCAGTGTTGTCTGGCTGCCCGAACGAATGAATATTGCCTGTGCCAACAAATTGCTGAAGCTCATTGAGGAGCCGCCACAGCAGACCGTCTTCATCATGGTGTGCGAGGAACCCGACAAGCTGTTGGATACCATCCGCAGCCGTGTGCAGCGCATCGACGTGAAGAAGGTGGAGACCGGCGCGATTCAGCAGGCATTGGTGGAACGTCGCGGTGTCAGCGAGGAGCCTGCCCGGCGCATTGCCAGGCTTGCTAACGGAAGTTGGCAGAAAGCCTTGGAGGAACTGCAGGTAGGTTCGGAGAACGAGCAGTTCTTAGAGCTTTTCATCTCACTGATGCGTCTGGCCTACCAGCGCAAGGTGAAAGACCTGCGCAAGTGGAGCGAGACTTTGGCCTCTTTCGGGCGTGAGAAGCAGAAGCGCTTCTTGGAGTTCTTCCTTCGCATGGTGCGCGAGAACTTCATGTACAACTTCCAACAGGCCGACCTGTGCTATATGACGCAGAAGGAAGAGGACTTTGCCCACAACTTTGCACGCTTCATCAACGAGGCCAATGTGCTGGCCATCTACGATCTGGCAAACCGTTCCATCCGCGACATTGGGCAAAACGCCAATGCGAAGATCTTGTTCTTCGACTTCGCCCTGCAAATGATTGTATTGCTGATTAAAGTCCCCTAAGTTAGGGGGTGGGGGTCTGAACAAGCGCAGATTTCCATTAAAATATAAATGTATATGTCTGATATTCGCTTGTTCAGACCCCAACCCCTAACTTAGGGGGCTAAGAGACAAAATGGAACAACAACAGAAAACCTATGAGATACGTACTGGCTGCGACCGTGGTCTTTGCCGTGCCGCCATTGGCAGGCAGGATCGTCAGTTGAATACCTACGACTGGCTGGCCGATGTGCCGGGCAACGCTGAGTCGACCGACTTGGTGGAGGTGCAGTTCAAGCACACGCGCAAGGGCTACTATCACAATGTGAACAACTTGCCTTTGAAGAAGGGCGACATCGTGGCTGTCGAAGCCAGTCCCGGTCACGACATCGGTGTGGTGACACTGACGGGGCGTTTGGTGAAATTGCAGATCAAGAAAGCCAACCTGAAGTCGGCTGACGACATCAAGCGCATCTACCGCATTGCCCGTCAAATAGATATGGACAAATATCGCGAGGCAAAGGCACGTGAGCATGAGACGATGATTGAGAGCCGTGAGATTGCCAAGCGGTTAGGATTGGATATGAAGATTGGCGACGTGGAGTATCAGGGCGATGGCAATAAGGCGATTTTCTATTATATTGCCGACGAGCGAGTGGACTTCCGTCAGTTGATCAAGGACTTGGCCGCCGCCTTCCATGTGCGAATTGAAATGAAGCAGATTGGCGCACGTCAGGAAGCCGGCCGTATCGGTGGAGCCGGTCCTTGTGGCCGCGAACTGTGCTGTGCCACATGGATGAAGAACTTTGTATCCGTCTCTACGGGTGCAGCCCGTTATCAGGACATCTCGCTGAATCCTCAGAAGTTGGCAGGCATGTGTGCCAAGCTGAAGTGCTGTCTGAACTATGAGGTCGACGACTATATCGAGGCCGGCAAGCGCCTGCCCAATCGCGAAATCGTCTTGCAGACCCTCGATTCTGACTATTATTTCTTCAAGAGCGACATTTTGGCTGGTCTTGTCACCTATAGTACAGACAAACGCATGGCCGCTAATCTGGAGACCATCACCGCCGAGCGTGCCAAGGAAATCATTGAGATGAACCGTAAGGGTGAAAAGCCCGAATCGCTTCAGGGCGAGAACCAGAGCAAGGAACAGGATGGCCCCATCGACTTGTTGGCAGGCGACAGCATCACCCGCTTCGATAAGGCCAAGAAGAAAAAGAAGAAAAAGGTTCCGCATGCCCAAGAGGGACAGACAAGAAACGATAACGCTAACGTCAACGCTAATGTCAACGTCAACGCTAACGTTAACGATAACGCTAACCAAAACCGGAACGCTAACGGGAATCATGACGGTCAGCCCCGAAAGAAGAAGAGAAAGCCCCAGGAACCAAGGCCCAAGAAGGATGAACCAAAGGAAGCATAGTCTTTTCCTGACACTGATAGGCCTTACGGTTGCACTGATGTTTGGCAGTTGCAACCGTAAGGCCGTTTACAGTCACTTTGCACATACCACAATCGATGGATGGGGGTGGGGGCAGACCGATTCGCTCTTCTTCGATGTGCCGCCAGTCCCCGAGGATGGGGTCTATGCCCCCACGGTGGGGATGCGCTGCAATTCGTCCTATCCGTTTCGGGAGTTGGTGCTGATCGTCGGGCAGCAGATATGCCCCCGAAACGTACAATGGGAAGACACCATTAGTTTCCTGTTGGCCGATGATGATGGAAACTACTTGGGGCAGGGCATCAATTATTTTCAGTATTCCCTGTCGTTGCCCGATCTCTATTTGGATAAAAATGATTCGCTTCATGTGACCATCAGCCATTTCATGAAGCGTGAGAACCTGCCCGGCATTGCCGATATTGGTTTTACGTTGGAACGGAAATAAGTCGTTTCGTCTTTCTGTCAAGCCTTCTTCATGTTGCGTCCGGCATCGATGCGTAGGAAGATGAAGAGCAGAAAGGTGAAGCCCCAAAGCGACGAACCGCCGTAGGAGAAGAATGGCAGCGGAATGCCAATGACAGGTGTAAGGCCTAATACCATTCCCACATTGATGAAGACATGGAACAGGAAGACCGATAGGACGCAATAGCCGTAGACGCGCCCGAAACTGCTCACTTGCCGTTCGGCCAAATGGATAAGCCGTAGGATGAGTGACAAGAACAGCAACAGCACCGTTGTCGCTCCAATGAATCCCTCCTCCTCGCCTACGGTACAGAAGATGAAGTCGGTATCCTGTTCGGGCACGTACTTCAGTTTGGTCTGCGTGCCGTTCAGGAACCCTTTTCCTTCCAAGCCGCCCGAACCTATGGCTATCTCGCTCTGATGCACGTTGTAGCCTGCTCCGCGCAAATCCTCCTCAAGTCCTAACAGTACGTTGATACGGGTGCGCTGATGCACTTCAAGAATATTGTTGAGGGCATAGTCGGCTGTGTTGAAGAAAATGAGCGAACCCAGTGTGAAAAGGGCAATCCAATAATAGTTGCGGATGCGCGATTGTAGCGCCTCCCACAACAGATAGCCGATAAGGATGGCCGACATGCTGACCTGCACCCAGAACATATCGAAAGGAATGACATAGACCGAGAAGGCCAGGCAAATCAGTGTGACGGCAAGACAGCTGACGAGAATCTGCATCGCCTTTTCCTCCTGACGGCAGAAGACCCAGACCATGGCCGACGTGAAGACCTGAATGAGTAACAGTACAGTGAATTTGCCCACTGAGGTGGGTGTCTGGAACAACATGACATCGGCATAGCTGATGCCCACCACAAAATAGAGCACCATGGCAACACCTGTGAAAAGCACACTGCCCGTCATTCCCTCGCGGTAGAGCATGAGGAAGAAGCAGAGGTAGACCAGTGCCGATCCCGTCTCGCGCTGCATGACGATGAAGAGCATCGGTGTAAAGATGAGGGCCAACGTCACCACAAAGTCCTTCCACTTGTGGATGTCGTAACCGTAACGGCCCATGAATTTTGCCAATGCCAATGAGGTGGCAAACTTGGCAAACTCGGCAGGCTGTAGTCGGAGAGGCCCCAACACGAGCCACGACCGGGAGCCTTTGATGGTATGGGGGTTGAAGATGGTGGCAAAGAGGAGCAGAAGCAACAGGCCGAAGAGCACGTAGGCCAAGGTTTCATAAAGGCTGTCGTCGATGAGCAACAGGATGAGGGCGAGGAACAGCGACGTGCCAATCCAGACAATCTGCATGCCCGAACGCGAAGAGAGCGAAAACAAATCCGTGTCGCCATACGTGTAGCTCGCACCGCACACACTGAGCCATCCGAATGTGAGCAGGGCTATATAGATGCCGATTGTCCACCAGTCGAGCGACTGCAGTACGCCGCGCTCTTTGTCGTTTCTACCTAATGTCAGAGCCATAGTTTATACGTTTTTCTTGAATGGCCTTTGCCTTTGCCTCGGAAGCCTCGGAAAGACTGCCGTGCAGATACTGTTCCATGAGCAGGCCGCCAATGGGCACGCCGTAGGTGGCACCCCATCCGCCGTTCTCCACATAGACGGCAATGGCTATCTTCGGGTCGTTCATCGGGGCAAAGCCCATGAACACCGAGTGGTCGTGGCCGCGGTTCTGGGCCGTACCCGTCTTGCCGCAGGCCTCAAAGTCATAGCGTGCCAGTTCATGGCAGGTGCCGCCGAGGGCGGAGGCACGCATGCCCTGCACCACGTACTTGTAGGCCGTGCTGTCGGCCATGGTATAGTGTCGCTTGGTGTAAAGGGTGTCGAGCGTTTCGCCCTCCACCTTCTTCACCACGTGGGGAGTGATGTAATAGCCACGGTTGGCAATGGTGGCTCCAAGGTTGGCAATCTGCAGGGGCGTGAGGTTGACCTCACCTTGTCCGATGGCGATAGAGATAATCGTCAGTGCATTCCATGAACCTTTGTATGCCTTGTCGTAGAACTGTGCGTTGGGAATGAGGCCGCGCTTCTCGCCAGGCAGGTCGATGCCCAGACGGTAGCCGAAGCCCATGGATACCATATAGTCGCGCCAGATGTTCATGGCGTTCTGCACCGACCCGTATTTCCGGTTGCCGATCATGTAGTAGAGTCCCCAACAGAAGAAACCGTTGCATGAGGTGCTGAGTGCCGGCACCAATGGCAGTGGGGAACTGTGGCCGTGGCAGCCTACGCGGAGGCCCTTGAACACGAAACCGTGATAGCAGGGGTAGGGGGTCTGGGGAGTGATGATGCCCTCGCTGAGGAACATCAGTCCCTGTGAGGTCTTGAACGTGGAACCGGGAGGGTACTGTCCCATGATGCTGCGGTTGAGCAATGGTTTCCAGATGTCACGGCTCAGTTCGCGGTGGCTCTTGGAACGCTTTCGGCCCACCATCATGCGAGGGTCGTAGGTAGGCGAACTCACCATGCAGAGCACCTCGCCCGTCTTGGGTTCGATGGCCACGATACTGCCAATCTTTCCCTCCATGAGCCGTTCGCCAAGTGCCTGCACTTTGTAGTCGATGCCCAGCGTGAGGTTCTTGCCTGGTATGGGGCGGCGGTCGAGTTCGCCGTTTTTGTAGCTGCCCTTGATGCGTCCGTGGGCATCGCGTAGCAGAATCTGAACGCCCTTCTCGCCGCGCAACTGCTTCTCGTAGCTTCGCTCCACCCCCAACTTGCCGATATAGTCGCCCGGCTGGTAATAGTCGTCGGCTTCGATGTCGGAAGGCGACACCTCGGCCACGTCGCCTAATACATGGGCCGCATACGGATATTGGTACTGCCGGATGCTGCGCCGCTGGATGTAGAAGCCGGGGAAGCGGTACATCTTCTCTTGGAACACACTGAAGTCCTTGTCGCTCAGCTGGCTCATGAACATCTGTTGCGTGAAGCGCGAATAGCCGGGGTTGCGCGAACGGTCCTTGATGGTCTCCATGCGTGCGATGAACTCCTCCTTGGTGAGGTCGAGGGTCTGGCAGAACTCGAGGGTGTCCAGATGGTCCTGGGCCTCGTTCATGACCACCATGATGTCGTAGGCCGGCTGGTTAAAGACGAGCAGTTCCTCGTTGCGGTCGCGGATGATGCCACGTGAGGGGTATTCCACTTTCTTCAGGAAGGCGTTCGAGTCGGCGTTCTTCTTATAGTCGTCACTCATCAGCTGGAGCGTAAACAGGCGGATGGTATAGACCGTCACAATGAGCACGGCTATACCACCTATCACATATTTCCTGTATTCCAGTCCGTAGTCCTTCACTTCCTGATACTTTCAAGGGTTATGATGAGCAGAAGAGTGAGCAGCAGACTGCCACCGATGCATTGCAGCCATTGTAACCAGTTGAAGAAGGTGAAGGCCTCGAGAGTGAAGAAGGTGATGCAGAAGATGGCGGTGAGGGTGAAAGCGAAAAACACAAACTTGTTTGTGCCCAGCGTGCGGAGTGAGGGCTTGAGGTTCTCGTCGGCTTCGCGGGGGAGGCACAATTCCAGTACGAGCGGTTGCAAGGCACCGATGAGTGTGAGCGATGCACTGCCGATGCCGGGCGTATTGGAGAACATGTCGATGCTGAGACCCATGGCAAAGCTCCAGAGCAGCACCCCCCATTTGGGATAGTTACGGGGGAAGAGGATGACGAAATAGACATAGAGAAGCGGCATGGCGCATCCAAAGAGTAGGATGCGGTTGAGTATCAATGCCTGAACCAGAACGAACAGGCAGAACTGCAAAAATCGTTTCAGTAAGTCGATGGTCATTCTATTCTTTGATGGGTGTCAGCATGAGTGAATCGTTGGCGGCTTCCTTCAGGCGCATGCGCTCCACCATGCTGTTGTCGTCGATGATGCAGACATCGCGCAGACGGGAGAAGTCGGTCGACAGGTGTATCTGAAGCCGGTAGGATAGGCCGTCCTTCGAGTTGAATATCTTCTCGATTTGTCCGACCTTCACGCCGTGGGGGAAAATGCTGGAGTAGCCGCTGGTCTCCACCCAGTCGCCTTTCTTCAGCTTGGCGTGTCGGGGCATGTCTTCCACGTAGGCTCTTGTGGGGTCGCCGCCCGTCCAGGTGAGATAGCCGAAATAGTCCTTGCCCCGAACGGCGCAGCTGATGCGCGAACGCATGTTCAGTGCAGGGATGACGACGGAATAATGAAGGCTCGTCAGATAGACCACGCCCACAATGCCGCTGCCGCAGATAACGCCCATATCGGGCTTCACACCGTCGGTGCTTCCCTTGTCGAGGGTCATGAGGTTATGCGAACTCGATATGGAGTTCGACACCACCTTGGCCGTGATAAGCTGAAGGTTGGCCAGCGTGTCGCGCATCTTTTTCAGTGTCGTGTCGTTGGCGAAGTCCTTCGCCGCTGCTTCGTCGGCCAGCTGTTGGCGCAGTGCGTCTAATTCCTGTTCCAGCTCGATGTTCCTCTTGGTCAGCAGTTCATTCTGTTCGGTCAACGAGAAGAAATGCTCTATCTCGGCCTGCCATGCGTAGGTTTTTCCAGCCACCAGGTTGGCCGACGAAATCCACACGCTGGCCTGATAGTTGTTGTAGCTGAATATCATGACAACACTGACTGCCTCCAAAATCAGGAAAAGCAGCCAGTGAAAATGCCGTATGAGGAATGACCAGAGGTTTTCCATTAAGCATTGTGGTTATCGCATCAGGAATGTGAAGCGGTCGACGTTTTTCAGTGCGATGCCGGCACCCTTGGCTACAGAGTGCAAGGGGTCTTCGGGCACGTGGAACTGAATGTTGATCTTGTCCTCAAGACGCTTGTCGAGACCACGCAACAGTGCGCCGCCGCCACTGAGGTAGATGCCGTTCTTCACGATGTCAGCATACAGTTCGGGAGGCGTGTTCTCCAAGGCGGAGAGCACGGCGTTCTCAATCTTGGCAACGGTTTTGTCGAGACAGTGGGCAATCTCCTGATAGCATACAGGCACCTCCATAGGCAGTGCCGTGATGCGGTTCGGGCCGTGTACCACATAGTCTTCGGGAGCATCTTCGCCAAGATCGGTGAGGGCAGAGCCTACGGCAATCTTGATGCGCTCGGCCATGCGCTCCGACACCTTCACGTTGTGCTGACGGCTCATGTATTCCTGAATGTCGGCTGTCAGGTCGTCGCCTGCGGTGCGGATGGAGTTGTTCGACACGATACCGCCCAACGAGATGACGGCAATCTCGGTGGAACCGCCGCCAATGTCGACAATCATGTTGCCCTCCGGGGCTTCAACGTCGATGCCGATACCAATGGCAGCTGCCATCGGCTCGAAAATCAGATACACATCGCGTCCGTCGGCATGCTCGGCAGAGTCGCGCACGGCGCGAAGCTCCACCTCGGTCGAGCCGCTGGGCACGCCGATAACCATACGCAGGGCAGCCGGGAAGAAATGGCGGCCCGTGTGTACCATCTTGATCAGGCCGCGCATCATCTGTTCGCAGGCTGAGAAGTCGGCAATCACACCGTCGCGGAGCGGACGGATGGTGCGTATGTTGTCGTGAGTCTTTTCGTACATCATCTTTGCCTTCTCGCCCACGGCAATCATCTTGTCGGTGCGGCGGTCGAGTGCTACGACCGAAGGCTCATCCACGACGATCTTGTCGTCGCTGATGATAATCGTATTGGCTGTGCCAAGATCCATGGCCAGCTCTTGTCGGAAACTAAAAAATCCCATGTTATTTTATAAACCAATTGTGTATTGCTGTATCGTAATGGCTGCTTACGCCAAAAGCACGGGCGGCCAGCATGCGGCGGTCTTCGATGTCGGTAGTGGCACCCTTCTTGTTCAGAATGTCAAGCAGTACCGGATATTCGGCCTTTGAAGGAACGATGACCACGTCCTTGAAGTTCTTGGCTCCGGCACGGATGAGCGAGATGCCGCCGATGTCGATCTTCTCGATGATGTCGGCTTCACCGGCTCCGCTGGCTACGGTCTGCTCGAAGGGATAGAGGTCCACGATGACGAGGTCGATTTCGGGAATCTCGTATTTGGCCATCTGTTCGCGGTCGCCCTCGTTGTCGCGACGGCCCAGGATGCCGCCAAACACTTTCGGGTGAAGGGTCTTCACACGGCCACCCAGAATAGAGGGATAGGTGGTTACATCTTCAACTTTCTGGCATTCGTAGCCTAATGACTCGATGAAAGTCTGGGTACCGCCCGTAGAGAGGAACTTCACGCCCTCTTCGTTCAATTTCTTGAGCAAATCGTCCAGTCCGTCTTTGTGAAATACTGAAATAAGTGCAGTCTTGATCTGTTTTGCTTCTGCCATATTAGCTTCTCTTATAACGTTATAAAAAAATAATCCTGAGTTTTGATGGTGCAAAGATACAAAAAAAACTAACTATATGACACAAATAAAGTGTAAAAAAATACTCTTTCCACTATATTTATATAGATAGGTCAATTCTCATTGCTGATTGGCCAGAGTGTGAAAGTCGGCCCGTTTTTTCATTGATAAGGAACCATTTTACAAAGTCGACGAGTTTGTATGACAAAGTCGACGACTTTGTGTCACAAACTCGTCGACTTTGTAAAACGATTCAATAAGTGCTTTCGGATGGGTTGTTATTTATGGCTTTTGTAATATTCAAGACCAAGCCTCACATTCTCCTTGACGGCATCCGATGTGAATGTGGCTCCTGTGACACCGTCGACCTGCATCGTCAGGGCATCCGAGACCTTCTTGTCGTTCCATTGGTCGAACAGTGCCTTCTTCACCTTGGCATAGTATTTGGGCGTTTCCTGATTCTTCAGGCCTTCAACCTTCACCACTTTGTTCTTCTTGATGTAGATTTTCACTGGTGTGGGGCCTACGTAGCCAATGACTTTACTGCCTAAGGTGGTGGTGTTCACAACGTACATGCCATCTTCCTTCGTCATGACCTCGTCGTTCTTTTGGGGCATGGCACTGATGAGTGTGGCTGTAGCAAGGAGCAGCGCAAAGCCGCTCAGCATGCCGGTGATATTCTTCTTGTTCATTTTTTCTCTGTTTATATTAATCCATTAATTGACGTGTGATAGCGAAAATGGTTTAATTGTTGTCTGTTTTTCTGTATTTAATTGAAGAGTCCGATGCTGAGGCCCACCGTCCGTGCATCGGTGGAGTGGTTGGTGCGCAGGTAGTCCCCGTAGGCACTGACGAACCAATGTGTCTGCTTGCCCTTTATCTTCAGGGGGAACTCGTAGGTGAGTTTCAGATGGCCGCGCCAGTAGTTGGCACCGTAATAGTCCATGTCGGGCAGCAATACCCCCACGGCATAGTCGGTGGTAGGGTCGGCCAGACTGAGCTTCGGGCTTTGCGACACGAAACCGCCTGCCTGCGCGTCGATCCATATCCGTCGGGCTACCGACAGACCGCCTTCGGCCATGATGAGCATGCCGCCATGACTAAGCTTCGACGTGGGCAACAGGTGCTTGTTCTCGTTGTCGCTGATGGCAAGGTGGAAGCCTGTGTATGCCTTTTCTTGCTGATTCTCAGTGAAATGGGCGCGATAGGAAATGTCCGCATTGAACACGTTCGTCTGATAGCGCTTCTTGTAGGTCAGCAGATTGTCATATTGGTAGGAGGTGTAGCCCGTTCCGCTCTCTTTGGTCTGCTCTAATTGCTGGCGGTATTCGTCGGCGTAGGCCTGTTCATAGCTGAAGGCGAGGTCGAACTGGTGAATGACGTTGCCATTGGTGAAACGGTTGCGTAGCGAGACACTGTAACGGTAGTCCACGAAGCGGCCTGGTTCGTACTTGTATTGTCCGTAAGCCGATTCTTCGCCCCGTTCTGCGGAGAGACTCAACAATGAGTGCTGTTCGGTGGTGCGGTAGGCGTAGCTGAGTTCGGCACCGAAGCGGTGGTCCACCCATTCACGCGAGAAACTGCTATAGCCGCCTGGGGTGCCCACGGCATGCTCCATGCCCGACATCAGGTAATAGTTCATCGTGGCATCCTGCTGCACGGTGGTCACACCGATGATTTTCTCCTTGCGACGGTGGTAGTTGCCGCTCAGGGCCAACGTATGGATGCCAAAGGTATAGGCCACGCCCGGAGTCAGCTTGTAGTCGAGCAACTGTGAGCGTGAGCGCGGATCGCGCAGGCGGCTCAAGTCGCCCACCTTGTAGTCGAGGCTAAGTCCGAAGCGCCATCCGTTGAAACTGACGGTGCCCAAGGCTGCCTTGAAATCGAAGTCTTGGAAATCGTACTTGCCGGGGATGCTGCTTCCGGCAAAGTAGGGATTAGCGTTGTAGGGGCGCATCACGTCGGCCCAGGTGCGGTTCTTGGTACGCCCGTAGTCGAAGTCGAAACGCCCGTAGCCGTGCAGATAGCGGCCTACGTTTTGATAGCGTTCAGTCCTGAAACGCAGTTGGTTATGCTGTGTACCCTCCTGAACGCGGGTGTAGTCGCCGTCCCAGTGCTCTGCGTCGAAACAGGCATAGCCTCGGTTGCGTGTCGAGTCAAGTCCCAGTGCCGCCGCATGGTCGGTGAGCCTCCAGAGCTGGGTGGCATCGTCATAGCGGTATTGTCCCTCTTGTGCCGAAGCTGTGAGGAAACAGGAAAATGATATGATTAAAAACGATTTTCTCATTTCTTTTATTATTCAGGATTAGCTTCGTCGTATTCGCGTGGTTTGATGGTGGTCGACACCTTGAAATCGTTCAGGCTGTTGTTCGTGTCCATCAGAATCTTGTGGCCGTCGGCAGCCAGTTTTGAGGTGCGGCGATACACCACTTCGCCCGTCCAGCCGGAAATGGATTCAATGACCGTATAACCGGCATCGATTTCTTTGTAGAGGCGCTTTGAACTGACATCTACGCCTGTGCTTCTGTTCTTGATGTAGTCAACTCCATCGAGAATGACGCGCTTGGGCACCAACAGATAGAAAAGCGTGCCGGTCGTCTTTTCGTAGCCGTAACTGTGCTGCCATTGGTCGATGTCCTCATTGGTGCGGAAAATAATGACACCGCAGGGGCCTCCCTGCATCAGGTTCATCGTGGCATTCTTTGAAAAGACAGTGAAAGTGGTAAGCAAGGCGGGCGTGTCGGGGTTGTTCATGGTTGTGCCCGTTTCGTCCTTCGATTCAAAGTCGGCATCGGTCAGGTTGTACTCCAATTCGTTTACGTCGCTGTGGTCAGTCGCGCTGTTCACCAAGAGCACTGTGCCGCCAGGCCCTACTTTGTAAGGCTTGTCGGCGGAAATCTGGAACACCTGTTTCACCACGACCACTGAGTCGTCATAGACCTCATGAAGGTTTTCGAGGGTGAAAGGTTGAGGGCTGGTTGTCTCCAACAAGCCGATATAAAGGCCGCTCACATCGACAGAGTCGTCGGCTTGGTTGTAAAGCTCAAGGTATTTGCCCGCCATGTAGGTGCGGTTGTTGGCATCCTTCGAGCCTGCACTGGCAATCTTGCCGATCACGATGTCACGCTTTAGGGCCACATGGGTGGGGAGGAGCAGGGGAGCCGTTTCCTCTTTCTCTGAGAGCAGTTGCGCATTCAGACTGCCGGAAACGGTGCAGCCGCTGTTTTGCTCGATGGTTCCTGTCAGTGTCTGGTATTGCTCGTTGGTGAGTTCCCACGTGGTGGAGATGTCATAGACATCGGGCAGAAGGTCGCTGAACGTGGCGATACCTTTGGCATCGGTGGCGGCCGTCAGGATTGTTCCGTTGAGCGACAGGCGGATGTCATGGCCTTCGAGGTCGCTGCCCTGCGTGAACTCCTCGGGCATCTGTAGCTGCACCTTGATGCCGATGGCATGGGTCACGTCGTCGTAGTCGATACAGGCCGTTAGCAGCCATGATGACAAAAGGAGCACACTGGTGAATATCTTGTTTTTCATCATACTCAGTTTTCTTTATTCATGATTCGACTTCCTACAGATTCAGGTAAAGCTCGGCACCGAAACTGAAGCCCACGTTGCGTTGCGAAAGGGTAGAGGTGTTGTTGCCTTTCAGGTAAGGCTCATAGTAGAGCGCGTTGTTCACATAGAACGAAAAACCGCCCATCTTTCCCAACTCCTTTGTCAGACGGGCCTGAAGGTTCCAGGTGACAGGCGACTTCGACGGCTCGTTGTCGCTCACGCGAATGAGCAGATCCTGCACGGCGACACTCTTCTGGTCGACGGGTTGGGCGGCATACCATTTGGCATCCATGCCCAAATAGCCCGTCAGCATGTCGGGTGTCAGGTCGTGACGGTTCAACTGGGTATCTATCCAGCCAATGGGGTCTTTGTCAGCCGTGTAGCTGTCGGTCCAGTTCTGCCAGATGGCTTGTGCCGTGAGCGATGCGACCATGCGCAGTTCGGGAATATGGGTCACCGTGCGCAAAGTGGTCACGAACCGACGGTATTTTGAATAGTCGAGCCCCGAGGGATAGACGACCTTGAAAGGTGTCAGACCAGATGTTGTATAACTGCTGGGAAGCAAGGCGGCTTTCACCGACTGGCTGTTCAGGTCGGTCGACCATGTCTTCGTCTCTTGCCATGCGCCGCTCAAGAGGAACTGTGTGCGCAGGGGCTTCACTGTACCAAAGTCAAAGTCGGCCTCAATGCCACGGTTCACGGTGGTGTTGGTGTTGCCAATCTCCCCGGTCGTAATGAAAACGAGATCCTGACGGTCGTAACCGCTGGTGAAGTCGTAGGTGCCGTCGGCATTTGTCGGAGGCACGGTGGCAAAGTGGTTGGCCGTATAGGTGAAGTAGTCTGTGACGGCACCGAAACCGTTGGGGGTCTTGTCGCGATAAGCCAGCAAGGAAAGTTTCTTGCCGTTGGGCAACTTGAAGTCGAGGCCTGCCTCAATCTTTGTGGTCGTGGCGTTCTTCATGTTCTTTGAATAGGCCACTTCGTACACCTGTGTATGGTAGGCCAATAGCTGCTGACTGCCGTCTTGGGGCATGTAGTTGGCTGCCACGCGGTCGACGTATTTCTTGTCGGGATAGAGATAGTTCAGGCCGGGGGTCTTCGAGTTCATGCCGATGCCGCCGCGCAGTTCAAGCCATTTGGTGAGCGAGAACGACACGTTCAGTCGGGGCGACAAGGCTGTGGTGGCTACGTCGCCAAAGGGCTGCAAGGCCGTGAAGCGCAAGCCTGCCGTGGCACGCAGATGGTTCACGCGGTTGATGTTCCAAGTGAACTTGTCTTCAGCGAAGGCCGCAATCTGATGGAGAGAGGGAATGTCGCTGAACGCACGGGGACGACCGTCGCTGTTGGGGCGCAGGGGATGGCTCTCGTCTTCGTTATAGTAACCCTTGCCGCTGTTCCAGTCGTAGTGGTAGTCGGCACCTACCTTGAAAGTCTGGCGCGTGTTGCCGGACTTGAAGTAGAATTGGTCGTTGACTTTGAGGAAGAGATTGCCCGGACGGCTCTCAGTGATGCCTGTGGCTAAATAGGAACGTGTCTCGAAAGGCACCACATAGTACCCCGTCTCACGGGCGGTCAGGATGGGCAGCAGCCCCGAGCTGACACTGGCAAACGAGGAGTTCTTTCCGTCGGAAAGTGTCTGGCTGAAGCCTATCGTATAATTTATGGTACGCGCGAATAGCTTTTCAACCTGTATGCGACCGTTATGGGTAAGTGAGAAGGTCTGGTTCTTGTTCTCGGTATAGGTGCCGTCTTGCTCGGCATCAGGATCCTGTCCTGTCCAGTCCTTGGCCTGCATATAGCGCAGCTTGGTGTTGGTGTGCCAGCGGCGGCTGATGTCGTAGCCCCATCCAAGGGTGGCGGTATAGCGGTGGAACGAGCGTGTCTTCATACGGGGGTCGCCCCAGGCTTGGGCATAGTCGAGGCTTCCGTTCAGGATGCCGACTTTGCCAAAGGCGGAACCTTTGGACACACTGTAGTTCATGAGGCCGGGATTGACCTTTCCTTTCACCTGCCAGGGAGTGACACCTACCTTTGAATGGACAACCACCAAGCCACTGGTCAGGTCACCATATTCGGCAGAGGGGATGCCGCGCACCACTTCCACCTCGTCAATATCGTCGGCAGCAACTTGTCGCAGGTCGGTTCCGGTGAAAGAGGTACTTGAAAAGGTTCCCTGACTCACGGCACCGTTGTTCGACATGGGCACACCGTCGACCACAATGCTTGAGCCAAAGGCCGATGTGTTGTTGTTGACAAGCTGGCGAAGCTGCAGGTTGGAGGCGGAAGTCAGGTCGTTGTTACCCATCAGATGGCCTGGGATGAGCTGCATGATGTCGGCCAGTGAAGTGGCTTGCAGGTGGTCGATGGCCTGTCGGCCAATGATGCTCGAGGTCGATGAACCGCTGGCATTCTGACGGGCCGTGACACTCACCTCGGCCAATGACAGCGAGGTCTCGTCCATCTCGACCTTCATGTTCAGGTCTTTGTCGGCCACGCTCAATTGGATGTTGCGTGTCTGAAAGCCCACGTATGTCACCGTCAGCGTGTACTGTCCTTTGGGCACATTGCTGATGGTCGCTTTTCCATTGACATCGGTGACGGTCGTCTGTCCTAACGGATTGAGCACCACGGTACCCATGATGACGGGCTCGTGGCTCTTTCGCTCAGTGACCGTCAGATGGATATTGGCGGCATTGGCAGCCATTGTCAGCTGCAAGAGCATCAGCGCGAAAGTGAATAGTCTTTTACACATGTTGATCATTTATTCCCCGTTTTCCTTTTCGTCGCATTCATGCGGAGCGGGCACTTTGGCTTCAATGCCGGCGGCTTTCAGCTCCTGTAGCAGTTTTTCCTCGCTGGTATCCGTGTTCACGTAGGTGATGGCCAGCGAGTTTTGGCGTGTGTTCACATTGGCATCATCGACACCGTCGAGGGCAAGGGCCGTTTCGATGGTCTCGTCGTTGGCTTGTTTTTCAGGCACAATGAAGTAGGCGAAACTGATGTCCTTGCTGGTGTAGTAGTTCACGGGAGTGAAGCCCAATGCACCGAGCGACTCACGAATCACTGCCTTCGAAGTCTTGTTGGCATCGTAGCGGACGAACACGTAGTGCTTGTCCACATGAGGGGCGATGCTGTCGATGCCTTCCAGTTCGGCAAGCCGTTTGGCGATGCGGTCGGCACAGTTCTGGCAGTGCATGTCGGCCATTTGCAAGCCCATGCCACGTGTGATAACATCGTCGGGACTGTAGGGCGACGACTTGTAGCGACCAGTGGCATCCAAACGGGCCTTAATGGAGTCGGCGCAGGTCTTCTGGCCATCGTACTCGATGCTGACGGTGCGCTTCTCCAAGTCGAAGCTGATAGCCTCGATGCCCTCGTTCTTCTGCAAGACAGTCCTTACTTTGTGAGCGCATTCCTCACAGCGCATTCCTTTCACGCGTACAACCAGTTTCTCGTTCGTGTCACTGGCGGCGATGGCCAACTGTGCCATGAAGAGAGCCGCACAAAAAGTGAATAAATACTTCATATTGATTGATGAATATTCATGATTTGGCTGCAAAGATACAAATAATTTTACATATTCAATTGTTTGTATATAAAAAAGAGAATAAAAGATATTGTTTAATCATTTGTGGAAACAAAAAAAATCGTACCTTTGCACACCAAAAAGGTATTTTTATTACCGACCATTTAATTTTTATCATCAATTTTGTAACATTTTTATGTTTAAGACATT
The DNA here is from genome assembly GCA_947302435.1 of uncultured Prevotella sp. GTDB lineage: Bacteria > Bacteroidota > Bacteroidia > Bacteroidales > Bacteroidaceae > Prevotella. The sequence goes on from CAMYVQ010000001.1 coordinate 76,357, forward strand.
TACCGGCTTTCATCTTGTTGAGGCCTATCACAAACTCCACCATGAGCAGAAATATCATCATGGAGAGGTTCAGAGGAAACTCTTTAAGGCTCTTTTCGTGATCTTTGTCACCCTGCTTTTATGGAATCTGCCTACCAGTGCATTTGGCATCGACGGCCTGAACATCGTTCAGCAGCGCATCATTGCCATCTTTGTTTTTGCCACACTGATGTGGATTCTGGAGGTCGTCTCGTCGTGGGCCACGTCGGTGGCCATTATCGTGATGATGCTGCTCTTCACGTCGAACAGCGGCATTGCCTTTATGTGTGACGAAGAGGTGGTAGGGCCGCTGCTCAGCTATAAGGGCGTGATGTCGTGCTTTGCCGATCCTGTGATCATGCTCTTCATCGGTGGCTTTGTTCTGGCCATTGCAGCCGGTAAGACTGGACTCGATGCACAGTTGGCCAAGGTGCTCTTGAAGCCCTTCGGCTCAAAAAGCGATAACGTGCTGTTAGGCTTCCTGTTGATTACCGCCCTTTTCTCGATGTTCGTCTCGAACACGGCTACGGCAGCCATGATGCTCACCTTCCTGACACCTGTGTTCAAGCAGTTGCCGCCCGAGGGGAAAGGACGTATCGCCATGGCACTGAGTATTCCTGTGGCAGCCAACTTAGGCGGCATGGGTACACCTATCGGCACGCCTCCCAATGCCATTGCCATTAAGTATCTGAACGATCCCGATGGGTTGAACCTCGGACTGGGCTTCGGCCAGTGGATGATGTTTATGGTGCCTTTGGTGGCCGTATTGCTGTTCTTCAGCTGGTGGCTGCTGCGTACGCTCTTCCCCTTCTCACAGAAGACGGTGAAGTTAGAGATTGAAGGCCAGATGAAGAAAGACCGTCAGACCTATATCGTGATTGTGACCTTCCTTGCGACAGTATTACTTTGGGTGTGCGAGAAGTGGACGGGCATCAACTCCTATACCGTGGCACTTATTCCTTTTGTGGTGTTTGCCATGACGGGCATCGTCACGAAATACGACTTGGAGGAAATCAACTGGTCGGTGATTTGGATGGTTGCCGGCGGTTTTGCCTTAGGCTACGGACTGAATGCGTCGGGATTGGCCGAACTGGCTGTGAAGAGCATACCTTTTGGCGACTTCTCGCCATTCATCATTCTGGTCATCTCGGGTATTGTGTGCTACCTGCTGAGCAACTTCATTTCCAATTCGGCTACCGCTGCGCTGCTCATGCCTATCCTGACAGTGGTCTGCACAGCCATGGGCGACAAGTTGGCTCCCATTGGCGGCACGCCCACAGTGCTGATTGGCGTGGCCGTTGCTGCTTCGAGTGCCATGATTCTTCCTGTGTCTACGCCTCCTAATGCCTTGGCCTTCTCAACCAACTTGGTTCATCAGAACCAGATGGCCAAGGTGGGCATCATCGTGGGTGTCGTGTCCATGTTGTTAGGCTATACGTTGCTCTACTTCATGGGAACCTTTCATGTAATCTGATTCTCTCAATAATGATCAGTGTGATTGCAGCCGTGGCCCGTAACAGGGCCATTGGCTTTCAAAATAAGCTTATCTATTGGCTACCCAACGACCTGAAACGTTTCAAGCAGTTGACCACGGGACATACCATTCTCATGGGGCGGCGCACGTTCGAGAGCTTGCCCAAAGGGGCATTGCCCAACCGTCGCAACTGTGTGCTCACCAACAGCGTGCATGAGTTGCCAGGCTGCGAATGCTTTGGCTCATGGGACGAGTTTATAGCTACCTGTCAACCTGACGAAGAAGTCTTTATCATTGGTGGGGCCAGTCTCTACGCCTCCCTCATTGACAAGGCCGACCGCCTTTGTTTGACTGAGATTGATGACACACCTGCCCAAGCCGACACTTTCTTCCCTGATTACAGTGATTGGAAGGAGGTGCAACGAGAGGCGCACGACACGGACGACCGTCATGCCTTCCGTTATGCTTTCGTGGATTATCAGCGTTGAGGAACTCCATTCGTTTTGACCATAAAAAATCCGAATCGCTTGGGCGGTTCGGATTTTTTTTATCAGGATGGAAAACGGATTTTCTTATTCCTGTGCAGCGTTCTCGGCATCGATGGCCTTGATCTTCTCCTTGACAAGCTGCAGGTCGTCCTTCAGCTTCTGGATCTTGCGATTCATCTCCTCGATAAGCGAGTTGCCTTTCTTTGAAGAAGCGGTGAGGAAGCCGAGGTTGTTCTCGTAGGTCTGCACCTCCTGCTTGATGGCATCGTATTGGCGCATCAGACGGGCACGCTCATTGTCGAGTGCCTGCTCGCCGCGTTCGGCCACCTGCTTCAGGTTCTGCTTGAAGTTGTTCAGGCGGCGCTTGGCCACGTTGACATTCAGTTCCTTATAGAGCTTGTCGAGCACTTCGTGATACTGCTTGTAGAGCTTGTCTTTCTCCTTGAAAGGCACGTGTCCCACGCTGTTGTATTCCTCAATGAGCTTCTGCACGCGAGTCTGTAGATCGGAACCGGCCTCTTCGGCAGCCTTCTTCAGTTGCTCAATGATTCCCAGCTTCTTCTCCAAGTTCTGGCGTTCCTCATTGCGCTGGTCGGCACCCTGTGCGTTGCGGGCCTCGAAGAACTTGTTGCAGGCTCCGAGGAACTCCTCCCACAGCTGGTCGCCTAATTTCTTAGGCACCATGCCGATGGTCTTCCACTCTTTCTGCAGGGCGATGAGCTTATCGGAGGTCGAACGCCATTCGGTGGAGTCTTGCAGAGCCTTGGCTTTCTCAATGAGGGCGCGCTTCTTGTCGGCATTCTCCTTGAAGGTGTCCTTCATGCTTCTGAAGTGGTCGGCTTTGTTGGCGAAGAAAGTATCGCAGGCGGCACGGAAACGCTCGAAGATTTTCACGTTCATCTTCTGGGGAGCAAAACCGATGGTCTTCCATTCAGCCTGTATGTCGATAATCTCCTTGGTATGGCGCTCCCAGTCGGCACTGCTCTTGTTCTCCTCGGCACAGATGGCCTCCACTTTCTCGCAGAGAGCCGTCTTCTTGGCCAGATTCTCGTCCTCACGGGCGCGCAGTTCCTCAAAGTGCTGCTGATGGCGCTTGTTGATGACGGTCGATGCAGCCTTGAAGCGCTGCCAGATTTCCTCGCGGAGTTCCTTGGCCACGGGGCCGATTTCGCGATACTCCTGATGCAGCTTCTGCAATTGGTGGAAAGCACTGATCACGTCTTCCTCTTCGGCCAGTTTCTCGGCAGCCTCGCACAGACGGGTCTTGGCTTCCAGATTCTTCTTGAAGTCGAGTTCGCGTGCCTCGCTGTTCAGTTTCAGCAGGTCGTAGAACTGCTCCACATAGAGCTGGTAGTTGCGCCAAAGCTCGTTGGCATGCTCGGCGGGTACGGCTTTGATCTCACGCCATTCCTGTTGCAGGGTCTTGAACTCCTGATAGGTCTTGCTGGCCTCTTCGGGCGAAGTGACCATACCCTTGATTTTCTCAATGATATCTAATTTCTTCTTCAGGTTTTCTTCTTTTTCAGCCTCTTGCTCGCGGAACTGCTGTTGGCGGCGCTCCTTGATGATGCCCATCTCGGCCTTGAACGATTCCTCGTCCTCGTCGGGCACGATTTGATAGGTGCTGGGGTCGCCTCCGGCATCCAGAAAAGCTTTCATCTGGGCTTCGCGCTCGGCGATGTGAAGCTTGTAGAACGCTGTCTTGAGGTATTCGACCTCCTCTTTCTGGGGAGCTTCTTCAGCGTGTGCAATCTCCTTCACGCGCTCCAGCACCTCCTTCTTGGTCTGATACACCTTGCGTTGTTCTTCAGCTACGTCAGCCTCTTTCTGCTCGGCTACGGGTTCTTCCACTGTGGTTGCTTGCTGCTCACCCTGCACAAGGGTATTCTCTTCACTGAGTGAAGAAGCAGTTTCGATTACTTGAGAGTCCATCATTTAACTGTGTTTAGTTACAGATATGGTTTATGTTCATTCACAAAATTTGGGTCAAAGATACAAAAAAGGTGGGAGTTGTAATGAGTTAGGAGTTTGGAATTAGGTGTTATGAGTTGTTATTTATGCTTTATTAACCGATTTTAATTCTTAATCACTGATTCCTCACTCCAATTATAAAACTCTTCACTTCTAATTTCTTCCTCATACCAGTCCCTTTCGGTGTAGTAGCCACCATGCGATTGCGGAGACACCTACGGAGATAGCAAGTGCGAATGGGAATCCCAGCAGATTGTCCTCCATGCCATTAACGAGGTTCATGCCGAAGATAGAGGCAATGAGGGTGGGGAACATCATCAGAATCGACACTGTTGTCAGTGTTTTCATCACGGTGTTCATATTATTGTTAATAATAGAGGAATAGGTGTCCATCGTCGATTCCAAGATGTCGGAATAGATGCTGGTGGTCTCGCGGGCCTGGGTCATCTCGATGCTTACGTCCTCAATGAGGTCGGCATCCAGCTCGTCGATCTGTAGCTTGAACTTCAGTTTCGACAGCAGGGTCTCGTTGCCGCGGATGGAAGTCTGGAAGTACGTGAGCGAGTCTTGCAAACGGCTGAGGCCAATCAGCGACTCGTTGTTCACATTCTTGTCCAAGTTGCGCTTGGCCTTGTCGATGAGCGAGTTGATCTGCTTCAGTCGTTTCAGATACCACACAGCCGAGGAGTAGAACAGGCGGAAAATCATGTCCACATAGTCGGTGAAGCCCACGCCGCGCTTCTGCTGATAGGAAACGAAGTCGATCATCATGTTCGTCTCGTAGTAGCACACGGTGATGGTGACATCGCGCTTGTGGATGATGCCAAGCGGCACGGTCGTATAGGGTGTGCGGCTGCGTATCTCCTTGACGTAGGGAATACGTAGGATGATGAGCATCCAGCCGTCGTCGTACTCATAGCGGGCACGTTCGTCGGTATCGCTGATGTCGGTGATGAAATAATCGGGTATGCCGAACCTCTCTTCCAGTTCGCGCTGTTCGTCTTCTGTGGGGCATGTCAGCTGAATCCAGCAGTTGGGCTGCCATTCGTTGAGCTGGCTGAGTCCACCTTGGGTGTTCCAGAAAGTCTTCATTGTTGCTAATCCTTTTTAATGCATAATTCATAATGCATGATTCATAATTCACAATGCATAATGCATAATTAAAAAGCGGCAAGGGGATTAGCGGCCTTGCCACCGTCCCCAGGCCTAACGTTTAAAAGTTTTCGCCGGGTAGTCGTCCATAATTGTTACTGTTTGGTTTATAATTCGGGTGCAAAGATACAACTTTTAGTGAAGAGTGAAGAGCGAAGAATGAAGAATTTTCTACCGCCTTGTTGTTTTTTAACGTTTCTATTCTTCACTCTTCACTCTTCACTCTTCATTCTTCACTCTTCACTCTTCACTCTTCACTCTTCACTCTTCACTCTTCACTCTTCACTTTTCACTCTTCACTTTTTCACGGGTACGTCGGCCAGTGTCTTTTTCAGCAACTGCCAGAACGGTTCCACGGTGGCGATGAGGGCGCGCTCGGTGGTGGTGTGGGGCGACTTCATCGTCGGGCCTAACGATACCACGTCAAGGTGTGGGTACTTGCCCAAGATGACCGAGCACTCCAAGCCGGCGTGATCCACTTGGATGATGCCGTCCTGTCCGAACAGTTCCTTGTACTCTTTCAGCAGCAGGTGCAGGATTTCCGATTCGGGGTTGGGATCCCAGCCGCCGTAAGAACCGGCGGTCTCCACCTTCATGCCAGCCATGTTGAACACGCTCTGCAGGGTGTTCACGCAGTATTCTTTCATGTCCTCGCGCGAAGAGCGGGCCAAGATCTTTATTTCTGCCTTGCCGCCTCCGATGTTGATGATGGCGAGGTTGCTGGAGGTCTCCACCACGTCGGGGTAAGACGGAATCATGCGGATGACTCCATTGTGGCAGCCGTGGATGGCGTTGATGAGGTTGTCCTGAATCTCTTCGGGCACCTCCGTCTTCGGTGTCTCCACGTCTTCCACGACGACCTCGATGCCTAATGTCTCAATCTGCTTGTACTGGTCGCGGAAGTCGTTCTGCCACTCGGCGGCCATTTCTTTCAGGGCAGCCACATTCTCTTTCGGCAGGGTGAGCACGGCCTCGGCCTTGAAGGGAATGGCATTGCGCATGTTGCCGCCCTGCCATGAAGCCAGACGGGCCTCGCACTCCTCGATGAACTCGCGCACCATCTGTGCCAGCAGCTTGTTGGCATTGCCGCGCCCCTCGTGAATCTCCAAGCCAGAGTGCCCGCCGCGCAGACCTTTCACCGTCACGCGCACGGCAGCATCCTCACTGTCGGTCTCCACTTCCTTGTAGTCGAGCGTGGCGGTGACATCGATGCCACCAGCCGAGCCAATGACGAACTTGCCCCAGTGCTCGGAGTCGAGGTTCAGCAGGATATCGCCCTGCAGCTCGCCCTCAGGCAGTTCGTTGGCACCGTACATGCCCGTTTCCTCGTCGCGTGTGATAAGTGCGTCGATGGGGCCGTGTTTCAGGTCTTTGGCTTCCATGATGGCCATGATGGCGGCCACGCCCAGACCGTTGTCGGCACCGAGGGTCGTCCCCTTGGCCTTCACCCATTCGCCGTCGATCCATGGCTGGATGGGGTCGGTCTCGAAGTTGTGGGTCGATTCGGGTGTCTTCTGCGGCACCATGTCCATGTGGGCCTGCAGGATGATGCCCTTGCGGTTTTCCATGCCCGGAGTGGCTGCTTTGCGCATCACGATGTTGCCGGCAGGGTCTTTGAACACTGTCACGCCGGCCTGCTTTCCGAAGTCGAGTAGGAACGCCTGGATTTTCTCTAAATGTCCCGACGGGCGGGGAATCTGTGTCAGTGCGTAGAAGTTTTTCCAGATGCACTGTGGCTGTAGGTTTTGAATTTCATTCATAGTTTTTTTTGTTTTTAGTGGAAAATATTATATAAACAGGATTGCCTACGGCAAGAAATTAAAGCAAAATTTGGAACAAAATGATAACAAAATATTTATAAGAGCCTTATTTTTTCTATTGATCCGTTGGATGGTGACCGGTAATACCAATCTCGAAAAAAGTCCCATTTTTTGTTGTGTTCTTCGATGAGATTCATAGATAGATTTTGTTTTAATTTTGAATTACATTTTGTTCAATTTCTGGCCGAAGGCCATCTTTCTTTGTTGTAACAAACGATAGTCTCATCCATGCATAAACACCGAGGAGAACGACCAGCAGCGTCTGCACCGTATGCACGATGAGGACGAAGTAGAGCGCCTGCTCGTCGGCCACGCCGTAGAGAATGAGCATCGTCTTCACCGCGAAATGCCAGGGACCGGCACCGTTGGGTGTAGGGACAATGACAGCGATGCTGCCCACCACGAACGACACTAACGCACAGCCGATGCCTAAATCGGCTGTGAAGTCGAAACAGAAGAACGTGAGATAATAGTGCAGGAAATAGCTCAGCCAGATGCCTACGGTGAAGAAGAGGAACAGCGGCAGGTTGCGCACATGTCTCAGCGAGAGGATGCCCTCCCAGATGCCAGAGAGTGTCGCCTTCACCTTATTATATATATATAGGCGCTTCAACAGCAGGTGGAGCAACAGCAGAACCGCCACACCGCAGATGGCCGTGACCAAGTAGCCGGCAGGCGAGAACTGCTCCAGGATGCTATCGAGCGACGTACCCGTCTTCTCGAAGAAGGTGCCGAACACGCTCATTTGGAAGAGTAGGGTGGAGCCCGTCACGATGAGCACCACCACCGAGTCGATGGCACGCTCGGTGACCACGGTGCCTAAGGCTTTGGGGAAAGACACGTTGTCCCAGCGTTTCAGCACGCCGCAGCGCGTGAACTCGCCGATGCGCGGCACCACGAGTGAGGCGGCATAGCTGAGGAAGACAGAGTTGACGGCTACAGAGTGGCGCGGACGTTCGCCCACAGGTTCCAATGTCTGCTGCCATCGCCATCCGCGGAATGCCTGTGCCAGGATGCCGAAGGGGAAGGACAACAGCATCCACGTCCAGTTCATCTCGTCGAGCAGCACGTGTCGCATGCTTTGAAAATCGAAGCCCCGGTACATCCAATAGAGAATGGCCCCTCCCAACAGGAGCGGCAACACGATCTTGAATATGGTCTGGGCTGTCTTCATTTGTCATTGACGGTTTTGTTAGTGGTCGGGGCCTTCAGGTTGACTTGGTATTCCTTGGGGCTCATGCCCTTATACAGCTTGAAGTTGCGATAGAACGACGTACTGCTGGTGAACCCCGACTGTTCAGCAATCTCACTGAGTGGCGTGTCGGGATGCTGACTGATGAGCAACGAGGCATACTCGATGCGCATGCGGTTGATGTATTCGTTGAACGAGATGCCCATCTCGTGGTTGATGGCCTGATAGATGTAGTTGCGGTTGGTGTTCAGGCGGTTCACGATGTCCACAATTTTGATGTTGGGCTGACGGTACAGCTCTTCCTGTTCCATGAGCTGCTCGATCTTCTTGCGCAGCTCCTGCATGCCGTCCTGTCTGGCTATAGAGGCATCGGCCTCCTGTTCGTCGTTCTCGATGTCGTCGATGCTGAACTGCTGCTTATAGCCTACATATCCCAGGGCAAACAGCATGACGGAGAAAGCTACGGAAGGAAAGGCCAGCAGCCACGAAGACTCGTCGAACTGGCGACGGCCGATGATGTTGAAGACAAATGAGAGGATGGAGGTGGCAATGAAAGCCACAAGCATGTGGTGGATGGAACCGAGTGTCTTTCCCTCAATATCGGCGTATGCATTCCGGACCAGCTGGTCGTATTCCATGATATGGGTGCGTCCATAGATCAGTACGGGGATGATGAGAAAGGCGAACAGGGCCTTGCACACGTCGTGGACGTAGACCTGCATGATGGCCAGACCGGTTAGCGTGCTGCGATGCCCCCCGTACAGGTACTGGTCGATGAACTGTCTTGTCTCTTCCGGTGACATCATGATGTAGAGCGCGCCCGTAAGGATGCCTCCTACCACGGCTGGCACCATCAGCACCCATCGGTTCTTGTGAAACTTGCTTCTGAGGGTCAGCGAACAGACATAGAGGTAATAGAGCGGATAGACGGCCAGATTGGCAAAGCTATAGATGGTGTCGGTATAGGGAATCAGGGCCGTGTTATGATTGAAGAACACACAGTGGCCGAAGTAGAGCATACTGGCCGTCAGCATGAAAACCAGCAGGTGTTGTCGCGGCCGGTTCTTCCCTTCCGTATAGAGTTGCAATGCCAGCATGGCCGACCAGAACAGGCAGACGAACATGGGCATCGTTGTGAAAATCATCGCTTTCATGCATGCAAAATTAGTCGATTTGAATGAGAAAAACGAGTTTTTTCCCTAAAATTGTGAATTTGAAATGTTTTTCTATGAATATGAACGGTGTTTCTGTGAATATGAAACATTAATCTTGGAATATGAAATCAATGGTTTGCAAAAAAACGCCTAACTTTGCACTATTAATTTAAACAAAGAAATTATGAAGAAGTTCTGTTTGTTTTTTATCGCCTTTCTGGGCACACTCTCCGTGGATGCCCAGAACGGTCGACTGCCAGAAGAAGTGATACCGGGTTCCAAAGGCCAGCTGCCCGAAGTCCAAGCTGTGGCTCCTGCACGTGAGGGCGAGATTGCCATTCTTGACCTGTCTGACGTGGGTTACGATCCCTATATCATCAATGGCTATGTCGATATCAGAGCCAATCTCTCTTGGCCAATGGTATCAGAAGTGGGCTGTGAGTATTACACCATTCAGTACAGGAATCATGGTCAGGGGCAATGGACTACATACTCGGAGAACGACAGCCCCCGGCAGTTCGGTGACCGCACCGTGGGTATGCCCATGCACATCTATGGCCAGACCGACTATCGTCTGGTGCTTCATGGCGGAGCGTATGACGGCTATGTGTCGAACATTGTGACTGCGCAGCCTATCTCCATGTACTCGCGCTACAGAGGGTGGTCGGAGTCGCCCAATATCGATCATTGTATGGTGGGACATTCCATCGGTGAGGAGCTCAGTTTCGCGGCTGACACTTATAAGGACGGCACCATCACAGAGTATGGCAATGAGGACGGCTACTTCACCTATCAGTGGTATCGCCGCAATCCCAACAACTGGGACATGGAGAAGATCGAGGGTGCCACCAGCATCAACTACACTCCTACGATAGAGGATGCCGGCTATCAGTTAGTCATCGAAGTGTGCGGCGACAAGGAACATTGCGACTTCATGCTGCGCCATCCGCTCTACGGGGTAGTGTGCGTGCCCGTTCAGGCTTCAGTGGCCTATATTGGAGCCGACGGCTTCGTGCTGAACACCGACTATGTGATTCCCAATCCGCAGACCATGATTACGCGTACAATATCTTGGGATGAAAATGCTGCCCCGTTCGACCCCAACTGCATCAGCGAGCGCAAGCCCGGCCAGTATGTATTCCGTCTTCCTCAGGAGGAGTATGACTTCGGCATCTATGACTTCTCTAATTCGGCCTATTTCCTCACTTTCCACTATGAGATGATGGGTTGGTACCGCGAGGTACAGCCGATGTCTGACCGCTACAAGGCTCCCTTGAGCGTGAAGGCCGAATATGCCGGAGCTGCCGTTTCCACTACCATCGATGTGATCAGCAAGAACATTGATGATGAGTGGACGGTCGTTGCATCGAAGTCGATGGAAGATGCTGTCGACGGTGTCCTTGACTTTACTGATTCCGAAGGAATGGACATGCTTTTCCAGACCCCATGCTATGTGAAGGCTCGCGCTACTGCAACGACAGCCGACACTTTCTATCCCAGTGCATTGTCTATGGGCGATGCCCAGACTGTCGTGCCTGGCTACGACGAGTCATGGAACCCCGTGGTAATCACTATCGAGGTGAAGGATGCCGCCGCGTCTGTTGAACGCCTTTCCGCTCCGGCTGATTCTTCCGCACAGTACTTCACGCTCGATGGCCGTCGCGGACAGTCGCGCGGTTTGGGCATCGTTCGCATGAGCGACGGAACGGTGAAAAAAGTAATGATTCAATAGAAATGGACTTGGATGGTCTTGAAAATATAAAAATTACAGTTATCTGAACAGATCCCCCTGACTCGCTTCGTGCTTGTCGGGGGGGCTTTTTGTATGCTAAAGACAACCTTTTATGAAAAAGAGTGCCGATTTTATTTGGCACTCTTATTTTTTTTCTTTATTTTTGTCCTGTTATTGATCAGAAAGAATGAAAATGAGAAACAGGTTGCTTCTTTTCGTGACGGCATTGCTATGCTTTTGCCTGTCGGCCTATTCGCAGGCAAATGAAGGCGAAACACCGTCAAGGCCTTATTTTTCACCCCATTTGAGATTTGGAGTCACACTGAACGTCGATGCCAACGGACTGCATGGCGGGCGTTACCGGGAGAGCGAAGTACCCGACAAGCCGGCCTTTGGTGGCAGTCTTGTGGCAAAGTTGCATGCCGGCGAAGCTACCGATGTGTTCAATTTCAGTATAGGACTGGGCTATCGCGGTTTCTGGGATCAGGCACCGCCCCACGAGTTTGTCCGCCACTCCACCTTCTCCGACTATTTGCTTTATTCGCGCAACCACAGTGATAATCGCGACGGCAGCGAGGTGCGCCCCTTGGGCGGACAGCTCGTCATTCCGGCTGAGGCCCACATCAATCTTGTCCGTATGGGTGATGAAGGTTCTTTCTTTATCGGTGGAGGGTTGGAGTACGGCCTGCGCGTGTATCAGTCAAAGCGCTATGCCAACTATTTCGGAGCCCACATCATGAACGTGGCCAGCCTGTCCTATCAGCCCATGATCGGCATCAAGGCCGACTTGGAGGACTTCGGCTTCATGCTTTCCCTTTATTACAAGCGTTACATTTACAACGCCTTCAATACCAAGGACATTCCCATCGACAAATTCAATCGCGGCTATTTAGGCATACAGCTCTCTATCGTTCTGGGAGAGTGAGCCCGTTTTTTTATACACCCACCTCTTTTATATTTATACGCTCACCTCGGCCTTGATGTGGGGCCACGGGTCGTAGCCTTCGAGTGTGAAGTCCTCATACTGGAAGGCGAAGAGGTCTTTCACGTCGGGGTTGATGCGCATGCGTGGCAGTGGTCGCGGCTCGCGCGTCAGTTGCAGACGGGCCTGTTCCAAGTGGTTCAGGTAGAGGTGGGTGTCGCCCGTGGTGTGGATGAAGTCGCCCGGCTCCATGTCGCATACCTGCGCCATCATCATGCACAGCAGGGCGTAGGAGGCAATGTTGAAGGGCACACCAAGGAACGTGTCAGCCGATCGCTGGTAGAGCTGGAGCGACAGGCGCGGTCGTCCGCCTTCCTCTTTCGGCGGTGCCACATAGAACTGGAACATGGTGTGGCAGGGCGGCAGAGCCATTCGGTTCACCTCGGCCACGTTCCATGCCGACACAATCATGCGGCGCGAGTTGGGATTGTTTCTCAACTGGTCGAGAATGATTTTTATCTGGTCGATCGACCCCCCGTCGTAGTCGGGCCACGACCGCCACTGGTGTCCGTAGACAGGCCCAAGCTCGCCGTTCTCGTCGGCCCATTCGTTCCAGATCCTTACGCCGTGCTCCTGCAGCCAATGCACGTTCGTGTTGCCCTGCAGGAACCACAGCAGTTCGTAGATGATGCTTTTCAGGTGCAGCTTCTTCGTGGTCAGAAGTGGGAAACCCTCTTGCAGGTTGAACCGCATCTGGTGGCCGAACACGCTCAGCGTGCCAGTCCCCGTGCGGTCGCCTTTCTCAACGCCCTCGCGCAATATGCGGTCGAGCAAGTCCAAGTATTGCTTCATGATGCCAAAAATATCTTTATCTGGTGCAAAAATACACAAAAAAAACCGAAACCGCCAAATTTATATTGAATTTAGCTGTTGTTACCGTCTGATTTTCCCTATGTTATCCCATCGCATGGAATATGATTCAAACGTTTTAAGTGATATTTGAAGTTCCGTAGCTGTCTTGCGCCAGTCTTTGATGGTGGTGCAAACCTCCTCTATGATATCTGCTGCCTCCTGCTGTTCTATCATATAGTTGTCAGAGGCATGGAGTAGGGCTGAAGCGTCCGATTGCTCGGTATATTGGTCGATGAGCAGACATTGATGTGTCTTGACGCCTGGGTTGATGTCGTATGCAGGTGATAGAGTCCAGCCTTTGGGGGTAAGCAGGAAACCATGATTGCGGAAATGGTCGTCGGTATTGCCAAACATTACATTGAATGCCACTCTTCGGTAGAGTTCTCTTATGTTCTGCTGAACGTCAACACATCCCTGAAGAATGAAATCTACGATGTCTAAATAGCCATTGCCTGTGCTGCTGCCGGCACCATCATCCAAGCCAAGTAACGACATAGCAGAAGCAAAATGTATGCGTTTGCCTTCAGCGCTTCTGTCAAAACGCTCGGAAAGCAACATGTCGCGGTCTTTGGAAATCTTGATGGTGCGCGTTTGGGCCACGTTGATACCAGCCTTAGCAGCCAGCCGATGTGAGAAGTGCTCGATGAGTTCAGTGTTCTCCAAATCCTTCTTTGAAGGGAACTTTGCCACATACAGTTTGCCGTCGGTATCGATGACATTGGCTTTGGGACGAGCACCGCCAAGCGATGTTCCTGGGTCAATCAACTGGTCGAGCCAACGCTGTTCGGGTAACTCGTTACGTTCTTCTGCCATCTCAATTTCGTGACAGGCATCGCATAGGGCGCGAAGGCTCTCAATGGGTGGAACAAGATACTTTGCGCTCGCATTGATGTAATCTTCGGAGTCGTCACTTTTGTAGCGTATTCCACCCATACGGGTGAAGTCCTCAATTCCCGTGAGGTAGTCGTAGTTGGTGAGCATTCGCACGGGTCTGCCCTCTGCTTGTGCATTCAGTCGTTCCCTGCGGTCGAGCAACAAACGTCCCCAACGGTCGGGGAAAGAATCCTTGACGAAACCAAACACACTATCCGTGCCACGAGGATGCTGCAACGAAGGAATATTCATCAAGTCGCCACTCAGCACGATACCACCATGCTGTTTCAGCCATTCATGCGAATACTCAAAGACAAAGTGATCCTTGCCGCGAACACGTTCGTAGCCCAAGGTACCAATCTCTTGCGTTGATGCAAGGAAATCGAAATCAGCGTAAACCGTAATCTTTTTCATTTTTTCAGCAATTCTGCATCTTGAAGCTGACGGCCGAGCGCATCATCGGCAGCAAGCAGCGAGATGTCCTTTTCAAGATTCAGCGCAAAGAGCACTCGCGCATAGATACCCATGGAAACCGTCGGGTCGCCATGTTCCACCTTCGAGACCGTCAGGCGTGTCACCGTTGCCCTGTCTGCTATGTCTTGCATAGAAAGATGCCTGCGTTTGCGTGCCAGCATGATCTGTTCGCCCATGAGCTGCAACTGCTGGGTCAATGCCCTTGGCATCATCTTTCCGAATGTATTCTTTCCCATAATTGTATGTTATTGGGCGCAAAGATATACAAAAATGTTTAATATAACAAACGTTTTGTCGAAAATTTGTGTTTGTCATATATTATTTGGCTCGTTATTTCATATTAATCGTGGATAGGGAGATGTCTTTATCGCTTCTTTTTGGATTTCGTCAGCTGCTGTTGACCTCCAAAGAAAGTAGATTCTGCATGGGGAAAACATCGTCGGCAGAACACGTTCTGTGGAAAAGTTGGCCTCTTTGCGATCTATACAGTTTCGTTTTTCTGTCCTTTGTAGGAGAGTCCGGGGTCGTTTTTCATGGGTTCCCTTGTCATTCATATTGAATGGCGCCTCCAGAATGGGAAAAGTCGGTTGCTGTTGTTTCTCACTCACGATGGAAACGAATATTGATCACACTACTATCAGACATGAATCACACCGCCATTCAACATGGATGACAACAGGAACAAAGTCAAACAATGGTGAGAACGATGATGGATTGCAGTGCGAAACAAGTCAAATGGCCCGAAAACGCACTGATTCCTCGTTTCGCTGGGGAGCATGAGGCTCCCGTGGTCAACTGAGTAGAATCTTGATATAGAGCAAGAAATTGGGCTTGTTTGAAAAAATAAATGTGTACGAATTACATTAATCATAGTAAATTAATAATTTTGCCCTGAATTTCGGAAGAGAAATTAAACTAACTAAATGATTAAAAATAAATTATGAAAAAATTTTTACTTTTATGCCTCGTATTGGTGGGGTATGTGAGCACGGCCAGTGCTGTGACAATTTACGTGCAAAACACGCGAGCATGGGATGCCATCTATCTATATGAATGGAATGGCGAAAGTGATGTTGCTGTCGCCTGGCCTGGTACGCAACAATGCGTAAGGGAGATAATTGATGGCAATTGGTATTTTAAGATTACAATTTCAAGAGAGAAATTTCTCCTCACTAATAATAGTGGTACTCAAACCGCTGACCATGAGGCTGATGGTTTCATTGAAAATGCATATTATTGGATTGGGGAGAACAACAAAGATAAACTCACCAAAATGGATGCCCCTACAGCAACACATCTCTATAATATTTCTGCAAAGGCTGATGCGTCGTGTCCTATTTATAATATATACACATTCCAAAGTAAAGAAGGTGTAACAACAGACCTTTCTGGAGGTTGGCCTGGTGCATATGTGATTCCAAACAGTGATGGAGAATATAATCTCACAATTGGTAGTAATTCTGTCAATGGAGAGATTAAGGTTATTTTTGACCAAGGTGACTCCAAGCAAACAGGAGATTTGTGGGCTGTAGAAGGTGACAACTCATATTATATCGCAAGTATGACCTCAAACAAAAATGGCGAGGGCGTTAAGACCAACTCAAAGGGATGCCACTTACGTCAGCTATAACAAGCTACAGATGCCTGCAAATATCGTTTATTATGCCACCGACGACGGTGATGGCACAGCTACAGCTCATAATGTTACAGCAGTTCCCGCTAGCACTCCTATGCTCGTAAAAGGTGATGCGAATACTATATACCACTTTTCAACGACGAGTGACGATGTAACCGCAATAGCATCTAACGCTTTTATTGCAGGCTCCAACGCTAATGTTGCAAGCAATCCTTCAGCTAATGTGTACAATTACATTCTGAATGGTGACACTTGGTATGCTGCCAACGATAAATATGTAGCTACAAACAAAGCTTATCTCCAGCTGTCGCGTCAGGCACACGCTCGTGTGTTGAAGTTTGCTGATGATGAAGCAACTGGTATTAATGCTATTGAGAAGAATCTGGTAAGCGAAAGCTACTTTGACCTGCAGGGCCGCCGCGTAGCTCAGCCCACCAAGGGTCTCTATATCGTGAATGGAAAGAAGGTTGTTATGAAATAATCCAAGAGAAATTCGTAATCTATTTGTGGTAATTCAAGTTTAACAAAATAAAGGAGGTTATTATTATGAAAAAGAATTATATTGAACCCAAGACGGTTATCGTCGCAATAGGCATCGAGAAGATTTTGGCAGGCTCATTGACAGGCGACGGTGTAAATATGGACATCAGCAGTGAAAATGCTCTTTATGATGCAGAAAGCCGCGGCAGTTTCTGGGAAGACGAGGAGTAATGTCCTAAACCAGCGTTCGTGCGGATTTCCGAATCCGACCGAACGCTGTCGTTTTAATCATTTAAATTACTGTCCGCTAAACAGTCGATGTTTAGCGGACAGTAATATTTTTTTATTGCTTCAAAATGAACTTTTCAGGAAAGGCATCCTGTCATGTTGATAGGCACTATATATAGCTTTTTATTTCGTTGAGGTCTTTGTGCAAGTTTTCCGCTATTTGCTCCGCCGACAAGCCTGCTTTTAACAACATCTGGATTGTCGAGCGTAGCATGTCTTGCTGCTCTGCCAGCTGTGATTTCTGTTCTGCCAGCTGTGCGTTTCGTTCCGCCAGTTGTGATTTCTTTTCTGCCAGTTGTGCGTTTCGCTCTGCCAGTTGTGCGTTTCGCTCCGCCAGCTGTGCGTTTCGCTCTGCTATCTGTGCTTTACGTTCGGCTAACTCGCGGTCTTTGAGCATGATTTCGGTGTCACGCTTTTCAATGATGGAAAAGTATTCGTCTTCCACGTTCATGTGGTGACGCATCTCGGCATCGGCGGCGGCCATGGTGAGACGGTGGAGGATGCGCTCCATCTCACGGTCGTCGGTATAGAGCTGTTCGTCGAGTCTGAGCATGTGCTCGTCGAGCACATCCTTCCGTGTCTGGTCGAAGATGCTTAACACTTTGTCGAGACGGTTGTTGATCTGTCCGTGCAGGCGTGGAATCTGCACGATGATGCTTTCGTGAGTCAGACTGTCGATGAACGGGTTGGGCAGTCCCTTGGTCACGGGACGGTCGTTATAGTCGAACGACTGATGGTTGACGTAGAGCACAGGCTCTTCGATGTCGCCCACTTTGTGTCCCAGCAGGTAGACTGCCACGGTGGGCAGTGCATAGTCGCCCTGCATGTTTTTCGGGTTTGAGTAGTGTACGCCCAAGTACTGGCGGAAACGCAGTGTCTCGGTGGGTAACCATGTCTTTTGCAGTTCCACGAGGATGAGGCGTTCGGTGCCGTCGCTCTCGCGTATGGTAGCTCCGAAATCGATGCGGAACACCGAGAGAGTGTCGCGTTGGCCGTTGGAATACTCATGTGGGCGTACCTCCACGGCCACTACGTCTTTCTTCAGCAAGGCCGAGAGTATGGTACGGGCGATACGTTCATCTTCCATGAGGAACTTGAACACTATGTCGTAGATAGGATTGGCAATAATCATGTTTATTCGGTTTTTGTGTGCAAATATATAAAATAAAATTGAAACAGGATTACAATCATGCTAAAATTATTCCATGTAGGGTAGAACAGGGCTGTAGGTGTCTGGCACATGGGTGGTCTTGATGCGCCACTCTTTGGGGTAGAGGTTGTTGGCACGACTGCCGATGTTCTTGACAAGACCGAGGGGATGGCCGAGGAAGCAGACCTCGACAAGGCCGCGTGGCGTGTCGGGGGGAAGCACCAAGGCTTCACCACGCAGGTAGCTGATGGCGGTGGGGTAGTCGACATCGCAGCGAGGATAGGTGCCTGTGGGGGATAGTGGAGAGAGGAGAGAGGAGAGAGGAGAGAGGTTAGTCTTGCTGGCATTAGTTTTTTTACCTCGCGTACAATCTATCCTCTCTCCACTCTCCTCTCTCCACTCTCCTCTTTTCTCCACTTTCCTCTCTCCACTCTCCTCTTTCCTCATCACGGCCATGAACAGACCTTCGCCACGGGTGTAGCCGGGGATGAAGCGGTAGACAGGCTCCGTGAAACCGGGGAGCAGTGAGCCAGTGATGCCCCATTCGGACTGAATGTCGACGGGGAGCAGTTCGGCACCAAGCTCTTCCTTGATCCAGCGCACGTTCTCCTCGTCTTCTTTTGTATTATAGGTACACGTACTATAGACAAGAAGTCCACCGTCTGCAAGACATGCCCAGGCATCGGCAACAATCTCCCGTTGCAGCTGCTGGCAATGCTCCACGTTCTGGAGGCTCCACTCCTTCATGCTGTCGGGATCCTTTCGGAACATGCCCTCGCCAGAGCAAGGCACGTCGCAGAGGATGATGTCGAAGCGGAACTTCGATGCACGGTAGTCCTTGGGGTAGCAACAGGTGACGAAATGCTGGTCGTAGCCCCATTTCACGACGTTCTCCTGCAGGATGCTGGCACGCTTGCGAATGGGCTCGTTCGAGTAGAGCACACTGCCTTCGGGCAGGGCGGAGCGCATCAGCGTGGACTTGCCACCGGGGGCGGCACAGAGGTCGAGAGCCGTGACAGGGTGGTCGGGCAGATGCTGGCGCAGCACTTCGTCGAGGAACATCGACGAGGCTTCCTGCACGTAGTAGCATCCGGCATGCAGCAAGGGGTCGAAAGTGAAGTTCGGTCGGGTGGAGAGGTAGAAAGCGTTGCGGCACCAGGGAACGGGATTCACTCTTAACTCTTCACTCTTCAAGGGGTTCACCCTGATACTCACAGGCGGCTCCTCGTTGAGGGCCTGAAGGAAGCGTGCAAACCGCTCTTCACCGAAGACGGGACGAATAAGTTGTATGAAATCGTCAGGTAATTGCATAATTGCTTGCAAAATTAAAAAAAAATGTGCATCTTTGCAACAAAATTCAGAAAAGACATGCGGAATAGACAAGAAATGATTGGAAATTTAAGGCTGATTCTTCTGGCGTTGATCGTGGCAACCACTTTAAGTTGCTGCCTTCCTATGGCGGCTCAGTCACAACCCGACGAAGTGACGGAGCTGGTTGACTCGGGGCAGACTGGCGGTATTGATCTCTTTTCTGACACGACAGCTGTAGATACCGGTCAGCAGGTGGCATACGACATCGTTGATGATAGCGACAGCAGTATGTCCGACTTTGAAGTGTCTTCGGGCATGTTTTTCACGATGGCCATCCTGTTCACTGCATTGCTCGCACTGTTCATGTTGGGGCTTGTGCTCTTTCCTATTATTATACTGATATTGTTTCTTGTGCTTATCGTTAGGCGCAGTCGTAAGCGTGAGCGTAAACTGAACGAAATGGAAGAAAACCTGAATGCCCAAAATAAACATCAAAAAATAGAAATAGAAATGGAAAAGAAATTGCGTCGTTCACAAAATCAGATGCTTGGTGGTGTGTGTGCCGGACTGGCCGAATATTTTGACTTGGATCCCACGGTGGTCAGAATCGCCTACGTGCTGCTGACGGTCTTCACGGCCTTCAGCGGTGTCATCATCTATCTTGTTCTTTTGCTGCTGATGCCTCGTGAGTAGGTGAAGGTGTGTTCTCTTCGGTGAACAACCCGTAGGTGGTGCGCAGCACGATGAACTCGGTGCGCCGGTTCAGCTGGTTGCAGATTTCCTGTTTTTCCTCATCCTTCAGGGCGGTGATGAACTCCTCAGTGAGCACGTCGCCTTCTTTCAGCCAGTCGTATTTTTCGGTCAGCTTGCGTTTGATGGTCTTCGGCTTCTCCTTGCCGTAGCCTATGGGCGACAGGCGTAGCGAGTCGATGCCGTGCTCCACAAGATAGTTGACCACGCTCTCGGCACGTTTTTGCGATAGTCGCTTGTTGTAGGCAGCTGGACCGCGGTAGTCGCAGTGGGCCGACAGTTCGATGGTGACGTTCGGGTTCTCGTTGAGCAGGGTGATCAGCTTGTCGAGGGCTTCGGTCGATTCGGGGCGCAGCGTGGCCTTGTCGAAGTCATAGAAAATATTGTCGATAAGCACGGGAGCCGTGATGGATGCCAACGGGAACTGCAGCACATACTCCATGGATTCCTGTACGGTGTCCACCTTCAGTTGCTCCTTGTGGTTCAGGAATCCCTTGCAGGTGCCAAGGAATACATAGTCGACACCTGGCTGTATCTCCTGCGTGAACGAGCCGTCGCCCTTCACACTTAGTTTCTGGTTTGTTCCGTCGTTGCCCACCATGTAGACCAGTGCCTCGGGCAGTTCGTATCCGTCTTGTTCGTACACCCATCCCTTCACCGTCTGGATCACTTCGTGCTTCTCGAACGAATAGATATGATCCCAGCCACGGGCATCGCCACGGTTCGAGCAGAAGAAACCGCGATTGTGCAGCCCCTCGAAGGTCATGCCGAAGTCGTCGCCCGCAGAGTTGAGGGGGAAGCCGGGGTGCTCTAATTCGTAGAGTGAAGAGTGAAGAGTGAAGAGTGAAGAATTTGCTACCGCATCAGGTTCTCCCGTTTTGTCATTTCTGTTACCTGTAGCGGTAGCAAATTCTTCACTCTTCACTCTTAACTCTTCACTCTGTGGCTTAGCAATGTAAATATCAAGTCCGCCCATGCCGGGATGACCGTTCGAGGAGAAATAGAGGTCGCCGTTGGGGCGGAAAGTGGGGAACATCTCGTCGCCTGGCGTATTGATGGGTGTACCGAGGTTCTCCAAGGCCCCGATGCCCGAAGTGGTGAGCTGGGCGCGCCAGATGTCAAGGCCACCCATGCCGCCGGGCATGTCGCTGACGAAGTAGAGCCACATACCATCGGGTGAGACAGCCGGATGGGCAAAGAGCGAGAGTGTGTCCTTGGTGATCTCGAACTCCTGGGCCTTGCCCCATGAGGCATCGCTGCGTTTCGAAGTGGCTATCTGTGCGAAGCGCGGGTAGTTGGGATCGGCCTTGCAGACAGTGAGGTACATCGTCTTTCCGTCGGGCGCAAAGCTGCATGCCCCCTCGTCTTGGTCGGAGTTCAGTTCGCTCTCTATCGATTCAGGTTTCATCCAATTCCCCTTCTCGTCCTTATAGGCCACAAAAATATCGGCAGGCTTGGTGCCGGTGATGCCGCTCAACTCGTCGCCCACGGCCTGGTTGCGGGTCGAGGTGAAGTAAAGCTGGTCGTAGTCGTCGCCTGCCAGCATGGGAGAGTATTCGGCACGGCGCGAGTTGAAGAGATCCTGGCGTTTGATCTCATAGCCGGAGAGAGCCGCATCGGCCTTCCATTTCGGAGCCATGCGTGCCGACTCAAGGCCTGTCTTTATAAGAGAGGAGAGAGGAGAGTGGAGAGTGGAGAGTGGAGAGTGGAGAGAGGAGGGGTGCGATTCGCTGATACCCATACTATCTATAAGTGCTAAGAAAGTCTTTTCTGCCTCTTTGTAGCTGCCGTTCTTCAGTTGCAACTGACCGAGATAGAACATGCTGAGCGAGTCGGCCTGCTTGTAACGAACGGCGTTATTGTAGGCAGCGATGGCCTTCTGTGTGTAGTTGATGCGGCGGTAGCAGTCGGCCATCTTTAAAGCCCGCTGTCCGCGCAGGGGCTTGTCCTTCGCTTTGGTTTGTGAATAAGCCTTCTTGTATTGTGCGGCAGCATCGTAGTATTCCCCCAAGGCATAGAACTTATCGCCCTTCTTCATGGCCGTGTCGGCACCGCACGAAGCGAGCAGCAACGCCCCCAGCATTATATATAATATGGTGAATACTTTCTGCATACCCTAATATAACGCCTTTGGGCTGTATTTTATTGCATTTGTGCAGACTTCAAAGCGGCTTACGGAACGTGCATCCCTCTTTCCAGCGGGAGCATCCGTAGGCCGTTTTGCCTTTGATGATGGTGCCTTGGCCGCAGAGGGGACAGGGTTGGCCGATAAGGGAATCCTCATCCTCAGAAGAATTTTTCTTGGATGTACGTTTCTTCTTCGGCTTTTCTTGTGGCTGACTGGCAACGACCTTTTTCTCCGATGGGCTGACAGCTTTTTTCTTTTCTTCCATCACGGTGACGTGGCGATTGGTGGAATCGGCAATCACCTGACGGACGATTTCGGTGACTTGCTGTTTCAATTCGTCAATGAACTGCTGCGCATCGTATTTTTTTGCTTCGATGTCGCGCAGTTTCTTCTCCCAGATACCTGTCAGTTCTGCACTTTTCAGTAGCTCTTCGTGAATAAGGTCGATCAGCTCCATGCCCGTCGGCGTGGCTACAAGGCGTTTGCGCTCCTTGCGGATGTAATGGCGTTTGAACAGTGTCTCGATGATGGCGGCACGGGTGGAAGGACGGCCAATGCCGTTCTCCTTCATGGCGCGGCGCAGTTCCTCGTCGTCGACCAGTTTGCCGGCGGTCTCCATGGCACGAAGCAGGGTGGCTTCGGTGTAGTAGGGCGGCGGCGTGGTCATCTTCTCAGTGAGCGTGGGGGTATGAGGGCCGCTCTCGCCTTTCTGGAAAGCAGGCAGTGTGCGCTCTTCGACCTCTGAACGATCGCCAGATTCTTCATTGTTCAGACCCTTGTTGCCCCCTCGCTCAGCTTCGCCGCTTGGCTCGCCCAAGAGCTTAGGGGGCATGAGAACAGTGCGCCAGCCTGGGTCGAGGATGGTGCGGCCTGTGACCTTGAACTCGATGGCTTGTTCTGTAGGTTGCGACTCAGTCGCAACAGACTTAACCTCTCCCAGTACCGTGGTCTGGGCAAAGCGGCAGTCGGGGTAGAAAACGGCGATGAAGCGACGGGCAATGAGGTCGTAGACCTTTTGCTGCATATCGGCAAGCCCCTGTGGGGGAATGCCGGTGGGAATAATGGCGTGGTGGTCAGTGACCTTTGAGGAGTCGAAGACCTTCTTCGATTTCGGCAGGGGCTTGCCGCCGAGGGGCTTTACCAGTTCGGCGTAAGGGGCGATACCGGCAAAGCGTGTCTGATAGAGACCGTTCATGATCTGTGGACACTTAGGGTAGACATCATCGGAAAGGAAGGTTGTGTCTACACGCGGATAGGTGGTGAGCTTCTGTTCGTAGAGCTGTTGGATAAGGTTCAGGGTCATCTCGGCAGAGAAACCGAATTTCTTGTTGCAGTCCACCTGTAGCGAAGTCAGGTCGTAGAGCGAGGGCGGTGTTTCCTTTCCCTCTTTCTTCTCTACTTTGGTGACGGTGAAAGGTTTTCCCTCGATGGTGGCAAAGGCCGCCTCTCCTTCTTCCTTTTTGGTGAAACGTCCTTGGGTGGCGGTAAAAATGGTGTCGCGATAGACCGTGGCCAATACCCAGTAAGGTTCGGGTTTGAAATTGTCAATCTCTTTCTGGCGGTTCACAATGAGGGCCAGCGTAGGGGTCTGTACTCGTCCGATAGAAAGCACTTGTCGGCTTTGACCATATTTAATAGTATATAGACGTGTGCAGTTGATTCCTAATAGCCAGTCGCCCACGGCGCGTGAGAGTCCGGCCATGTAGAGAGTCTGGTATTCGCTTTGGTCCTTCAGGTTCTGGAAGCCCTCGCGGATGGCTTCGTCGGTCATCGACGAGATCCACAGTCGCTTCACAGGGCATTTGGCTTGAGCTTTCTGCATCACCCAGCGCTGAATCAGCTCACCCTCCTGTCCAGCGTCACCGCAGTTGATGATGCCGTCGGCCTCAGCCATGAGTTTCTCGATGGTGGCAAACTGCTTCTTGATGCCTTGATCCTCTTTCAGTCGGATGCCGAAGCGTGGGGGGATCATGGGGAGGGCTGACAGGCTCCATGCCTTCCACATCGGTGTATAGTCTTCAGGCATTTTCAGTTCGCACAGGTGGCCGAATGTCCATGTCACCTGATAGCCGTTGCCTTCCATATAGCCGTCGCGCGAGGCGTTGGCTCCGATAATCCGTGCGATGTCCTTGGCCACACTGGGTTTCTCTGCAATGCAAACAATCATGATGTTGTGCTCAATTTTTGAGTTGCAAAGGTAGTCAAATAATCCGAAATACAGGAATAATATACAGAAACTATCCTTTTTATACAGAAAAATGTAAAAAACGAACGAAAGTTTGCATAATATTTCATGAAATGTTGTATATTTGCAAGCCAAAAACAGCAATTATTCAACTAAAAGCAATAACCAACATGAGGCAAAACCTATTCCGAACCGTTGCTCTGGCAGTCATCATGACCGCGATGGGCGGTCATCAAGCCATGGGGCAACAGCAATCGCAGGATGTCGATTGGATGAAGGACTTTACCAGTCGCATCACGTTCAACGGCTATGCGCAGGCCGGTTGGTCGTATCAGGATCCGAACGGACAGAAGACCAATTCTTATAACCTGAAGCGCACGCTGCTCTGGGCCAAGGCCCGTATCACCGACCGCTGGTTGTTCCTGTTCATGCACGATTTCAACAGTGTGGTACAGGAGTTCTACACCGATTATCGCGTGACGAACGACAAGTCGCTGACCGTGCGCTTCGGCCAGTTCAAGCATTCTTTCACCATGGAGAACCCCATGTCGCCCACGCAGTTGGAGCTTATCGATGTCTATTCGCAGGCAGTGCTCTATTTGGCAGGCGAGGGTCCCGACCCCTTGAACGGTGTGAACTATGGCCGTGACCAAGGACTCATGATCTTTGGCGACCTGTTCGATGATTTCTTGCACTATGAACTGGCATTGATGAGTGGTCAGGGTATCAACCGTAAGGATGCCAATACCCAAAAGGACTTCCTTGCCAAGATTGAGTTGCGTCCGATGGAGGGGCTTCGGCTGGTAGGTTCCACTTATTTGGGAACAGGCAATGCCGTTGATTCGGCCAAGTGGAATAAGATCTCGGTTGGACAAAACTATAAGCGCAACCGTGTGAGTGCCGGTGCAGAGTATAAGTTTGGCAGCTATGGCAAAGGTGAGTACAAAGAGGCCCGTCCCGTAAGCCTGCGTGCAGAGGCACTGATGGGTAAGGATGGCAGCGTGAAGAGTCAGGGCGGATACCTGACGGCCTGTGTGCCCCTTGTCAGCGGCATCGACCTTGTGGCCTCGGGCGACTACTACGACCGTAACACAAAGGTGTCGGGCTGGAAACAGTTCAATATGACGGGCGGATTCCAGTATTGGTTCTACAAGAAGTGCCGTCTGCAGTTGCAATACACGCGCTGCATTTGTGGAGACCGCATCGGTAAAGACTATAACTGGCTACAGGCACAGGTGCAGGTGGCATTCTAAGAGCCCCCTAAGTTAGGGAACTAAAAAAATAATTGAAAATGTTTATCAAAGTATTATTAACTATTATTTTTCTGGCCGTGATGATAGGGGTGGGTATGTACACCCGTAAGCAGGCCAGCAGTGTTGATGGATTCGTTCTGGGCGGTCGCTCCGTAGGCCCGTGGCTCACGGCCTTTGCTTTCGGCACCAGTTATTTCTCGGCTGTGGTCTTCGTAGGCTATGCCGGACAGTTTGGCTGGAAATACGGACTTAGCTCCACGTGGATTGGTGTAGGCAACGCCGTTATCGGTTCGCTGTTGGCCTGGCTGTTGTTAGGACGGCGCACCAAACTGATGACGCAGCACATAGAGAGCCGCACCATGCCCGACTTCTTCGGCACCCGTTTCGACAGTCAGGGCTTGCGCGTGGTGGCTTCCATTATTGCCTTCGTGTTCCTCATTCCCTATACGGCAGGTGTCTATAAGGGCATCTCCACGCTGTTTGAGATGGGGTTTGGCATTCCATACGAGTATTGTGTGGTGATCATGGCTATCCTGACAGCGGTCTATGTCATTCTGG
>CAMYVQ010000002.1 GCA_947302435.1 uncultured Prevotella sp.
AATCGTTCACTGCATCATTATTGCTATAAATGTTATCCTGAAAAGCAATCTTTTTTCTTATCAACTAACTAACAAATACTAACTCCAACATTTATTTGATGAAAACTTTTTTGCCGTTGACGACAAACAGACCCTTGCTGGGATTAACCATGCGCTGGCCAGCGAGGTTGTAAACATCACTATTCACTTTCTCACTATTCATTAGCGTAGTGCTGACACCCGTGGCCTCTTTCTTGACGAGCACGATGGCTGTGAAGTTGAAAGGATTGCCGCCTTCCTTGTTGCACTGAACCATCAGTCTGTCAGTGTCAAGTCTTGCAGACATGTCAATGCCTTCCAGGCTGAGTTCGGCATACTCGTTGGTCATGGTCATCGTGGTCTGGTCGCCCAACTTACCGCCTTCATCCCATCTGGTGAGCACATTGATGACATAATCCGTGCGGTTAGCCTCTGAGTAGAAGCGGATGGCTCTGTAGTCGTCCCAGTTGATGCCATCGAACGAGGTTTTGGCCACCTCTAAGGTGCTCCACTCGTCCATCCAGAAGTAGCCTGTCCAGACCGTGTTCTCATCGACATTGTCCTTGCCGTCGCCAAACCATACCTTGGTAGCGGTGAATCCTTTGCCGCAAATCTCCATTCCGTGCTCTTTCAGACAGGCTAGCATGCCTGGGGTGATGAACACTTCCATTTCGTGCTGGTCGGCATAGAGGAAGTGGGCGTAGCGTGTTCCAGGCAGCATGCCGCCGTTCGAGTGCAGTTCGATGACTTCTCCAGTGGCGTCGGTGAATTCAATGACGATTTTCTGTCCTACCTGGGCTTCTGCAAACTTAGCAGCCTCGATAGTCAGCGTGTTAGACCAGTCTACTGCGTGCGTACCTTCCCACAGATCAGTAGCCATAGTGATGGTGGTTGTTGCCATGAGGCACATGAGTAAAAATACTTTTTTCATAATTTTGTTGTTTAAAGGGTTAGACACTAAAAAATTTCTGAGTACAAAATTACTGCGAACAGGCCAATAAGATAAGAAGATATGTTACATAAGATAAGAGAAATCGTTCAATGTAACATTATTCTGCTACATTGAACGATAATTCATAAAAACCGCCCAAGCCTTTACTGTTGGCTGACTTTTACATCGCTGATGGTGATGGAGCCGCCGTAGTTGTTGATGCTCCAGCAGTTCTTGGTGATGCCATAGATGCGCTGTGTATAGCACACGTTGTCGTTGATATACATCACCATGACGGTGTTGTCAGTATAGATGTCAATCTTGTAGGTGTTGTCTGCCGGACGGGTGAAGATGTTGCCGTCGATGCCCTCAACGAATCCCTGTCCCTCTTCGCCTTCCTGCTCGAAGTTGATCTTGCGCTTGGCATTACCCTCTTCAGGATTTACCACCATCGTGTAGTACTTCTTCGAGTCGGTGCCGCGCACGAGAGAGATGCCGAACTTGTCGCCGTCGCCTTCAGTCTTGACGGTCATGGATATATGGTTGCAGTTGCCCAGACGGTTGTAGAGCACGTAGGCATTGTCGCCCGTAAGCTTGCCGTTCACATAGCCGCTGGTCTTCATCACGGTGAGCACCTGCTCCTGGGTGTACTTGGCCTTGATGGCAGGCACCTCGCCCAGCGTCAGTGTTCCGTCCTCATGCTGCACGACCTTGTGGCATACCAGTGCGCCACCCCACTTGGGCTCGTTACCGGCACCGCCGCCCACATTGACGTTCATCTCGTGAATGTTCTTGGCATCTTTGTCGGCAACACGAATGGGACACCAGCCCCAGATGTAGCGGTCGGTACCGTTCGAGGCGGTCTTGCCTGCATAGAAGGCACGGCTGTCGAGCACCACCTCGCCGGCATCATTGCCGAAGCAGGTCTTCAGTTCCTCAAAGGTGGCAGCCTTCTTGTACTTCACCTTGCGGCTCCAGTTCTGCCTGTCGCTGTCGCTATAGACCAGATACCACCAGTCGCCCATCTTGAACACGTCAGGACACTCCAGCATGCGGTTCCAGATCATGGGGAACTTGCCCACGTGCTCCCAGGTCTTCATGTCGCTCGACTTGAACTCGGCAAAGACAGGGTCGCCGCCAGTGGCAGGATAGGTGGAAATGATCATGTGGTAGAGGCCGTCCTCGGTGGTGAAGATCTGGGGGTCGCGGAAGTCAACGGTAGAATAGCCGAACTCTGCACCGCGCAGCGACCAAGTGATGTCTTTCTTCCAGGTCTTGAAGTCGGCAGAGGTGGCACGCAGTACTACTTCCACATTCTCGCACTGGCCGTTGTGGCCTGTGTAGTAGATGTAGTAGAGACCGTCTTTCTCGTTATAGTAACAGCAGCCTGTACCGATGGCTGCGTCCTGCTCTAGGGTAGACGTACCCGTAGGCAGCACTTCGCCCATAGACTGATAGTTGCCGCCATCGGTCGTGGTAATGCCCCAGATGGGGTGGAAGCAGGCACTGTTCTGGTCGTACTCCTGCAGATAGAGCACCTTGAACTCCTTGGCTTTCTGGTCGTAGAAGGGCATGGGGTCACCACAGCGGCCGATGGTGGGATTATAGTAGGTCAGTGTGCCGTTGGGATGGGTGGGCTGGAAGAACTCGGTCGTCTCGTTCCAGTTCTTGTCGGGGTCGCCGCTGAAATTGTCGTCGCTGCATGCCGTCAGCACAAGGGCTGACAGCATGAGGGCGAATACTGAATATTTCAAATTGTTCATAGTCTTCTTTTGTTTTAAACGTCAACTTTTTATTTTCCTGACAGGTACTTGAAGGCATTGCCCGTCATGATACCCAGGTTGTTGTGATAGTTCGGAGTGTAGGCAGCAGGCGAGTACCAGTCGTAGCAACCGGAACCGAAGCAGATGATGCCACCCTTGCCGAAGGTCTTGTCAAAGGCTGGAGCCTCCCAGACGACGACTGCCTGATCATCGCCATGAGCCAAGGCTTTGCAGCCTGTCTGCGACTCCCAGTCGGCAAAGTCGCTGAAGCCCCACTTGCCCCACTGTGACACACAGTTAGAAATCTGGTAGCCACCGTCAGTGGTGAAGATCTTCGTCGTAGCGTCCAGACCCGTCCACAGGGCGTGGGCAGCATCGTTGGGAATGATGCCCCATTCTTCGCCGGCATTGATGACGGGACCGCCCTCGTCGCTTGCTCCCCAGCAGTTGTTGGCGCAGCGCTGGTCTTTCACGGCACCGAGCACAGCGGCAAAGTTCACAGCAGCACGGCTCAGGATGAAGGCACCACCGTTCTTATAGTAGTCCTGCAGCTTCGTGCGATAAGCCATGGCCGTAGAGGTGGCACCGCTTTCAAAGTCGGACATGTTCTCAGAGGGCTGGTGCTGCCAGTGCCACCAGATTACCTCACACTGCGAGAGGTCTATGTTGGCCATGTCGCCCCAAGAAACGAAGATAGACTGTTCGACATTAGCCAGCATCCATTTGCAAGCCTCCTTCTCTTCGGGATCCAGTTCGTCCATCGAGGTGGCTTTTGCACTGCCCAGGAAGATAGCCTTGGGTGCAGCCACGGTGTGAATGGTCACGGTATAGGTGGCGGTTGCCGTATTGTCGGTCACGGTATAGGTGACAGGGTTGGTGAAGTCGGTGGGCACACCGTCGCGGGGCATGATCGACGCATCGTCGCTCAGCGTGATGGTGGGCACAATCGAGGTCACGTCAACCGTTGAGGGCAGGTAGGCCGTGATGGTATGGTCTTCCTCCTTGACGGTAGCCTTGTAGGTGTCGTTGATGATGAACGAGGTGATCTTGGCCTCGTCGTTCTTCACGTTGATAATCCAGTCGAGGAAGAGGTCGCCATTGGTGACGTGCAGCGGTTTGGCTGCCGAGAAGTCAATCACGTCGCCCACAGCCATGTTGGCCACGGCTCCCTCAGAGAGCTGCAGTTTGGTTATCTTCATCTGTGCCTTGTTGGCAGAGGTGAAGCTGACGGGCACCTTCACCTTGACGGTGCGGTTTCTGAGGTCAACGATGCCCGTGTATGTTCCGTCGAGTTCAAACGACTCTACCATGCAGTCGCCCGACAGTAGCAGACTGCTCGTGTTGTCGCTTGAGCAAGCCGTCAGCACCAGCACTGATGCGATAAGGGCGAAGGTAGCATAAAATAATTTTTTCATAATTGTATGTTTCTTTAATGATTGCAGAAGCAAAAAATCATTCTTAACTATTCACGATTATTCACCCCACTTGTTGTTCTGCTTGTAGTGACCATTAGAAGCGGCAATCTGCTCGTGAGGGATGGGCAGGTACTCGTCGCGGTCGGCAGTGAACTGAGCCTCGCTGAGGTATGCCACGCGCTCTTTCTCCTTCGTGGCATAGCGGGTGAGCACAGAAGCGGCATCGCCCCAGCGCACAAGGTCGAAGAAGCGTTCGCTCTCCATGGCCAGCTCCAGACGGCGTTCGGTCTTCACCATCTCCAGAGCCTCCTCCTTGGTGTAAGTACCTTCGTAGTTCTTGCAATAGATGTGTACGCCATAGACGCTTTGGTAGTCCTTGATCATATTGAGGCTTCCAGCAGCACGGGTACGGATGCGGTTCACCAGCTTGACGGCTTCGTCTGCACTGCCAGTCTGAGCCAGAGCCTCGGCACGCATCAGCAGCACGTCGGCATAGCGGAAGACGATGCGGTTCATGGAACTTGCCCAGTAGGAGCCGTGAATGAGGTAGGAGCCGATGAGGGCGGGATCGACATTGTGCTTCAGCGTGACGTTGTAGCCATAGATGCCGTTTGAGCGGCTCCATGAAGCCGACTTGTCCATGATGAAGTTCTTGTTGAACATGTAGGGCAGTCCGGTGATGCCAACGGTGAGGAACAGACGCGGATCGGCATTGTCGGTAGTCAGGTCGTAGTTAGCATCGTTGTAGTCGGCCATAGGCAGTCCGTTGATGTCGGTTTTGTAAGCGTTGACCAGATTCTGCGAAGGCTTGTAGAAGTCACAGCCACCGTCGGTCACTTCGGCAATGTTGGGAACGATCAGTCCGTAAGACCAGTTCAGGTTGCCGTAGGTGCTGCCGTCGTTGCGCGAGTACTGGATAGCCCATACCGACTCTACACCGTTCTCATACTGCTCCTCGGGTCGGAAATTGTTGTGGAAGTCGGCCTCCAGGTCGTACTGAGGCTCGTAGAGCTTGGCATCGGTATAGTCCAACACCTTCTTCAGGTCATCGGCATTGACAGAGGTCACCTTGTTTGAGTTGGCATCGTCCTGACGGTAGGCCTTGTAGAGATAGACCTTGGCGAGGAAGGCGGCACAGGCAGCTCTCGTGGGGCGGCCCTTATCGGCCTGAGTGGCAGGCAGTGCGGCGTATGCATCCTCCAAATCCTTGGCTATGACAGCCCAACCCTCATCGTTGGTATATTCGCGGTTCGACAGCGCGTTATACTCTTCCTCGGTCATGTCGGCCTTGATGACGAAGGGAATGTTCTTGAACAGACGCTTCAGCTGGAAGTGGCCGTAGGCACGCAGGAACTTCATCTCTGCCATGCGTGGAGCCTTCAGCGGATTGGTATCGTCGGTCTTCTCAATCACGGCGATGGCAGCATTGACACGCGACAGCGCGTTGTACAGGCGAGTCCAGATGTCGTTGATGTTCCAGTTGGTGGTCAGCACACCCTTCTCCACCTCTAACTGGTGGAACACGTCGCCGTCGTTGGTCGACGAGCCGCCTTTATAGGCATCGTCGCTGCGCACGTCGAAGTTCCACAGGGAGAACGACGAGTTGATGTCCTCAGCCGATGTGAACACGGCGTATGCAGAAATAACCAGGTTGTCCATTTTGTCTGAGCTGGTCACCTCGATGTCAGAGAGCGTTCCCTGCGGCTTCTGCTCGTCCAGGAAGTCGGAGCAGGAGGTAAGCAATGCGCCCAGTGGCAAAGCTATCAAAAGTCTTCTGTATATCGTTTTCATAATTTTTCTGTTTTTTTATTCTTACTCGGCATTGCCGATAACTCTTGATTCTTAATTCTTGATCGTCAATTAGAATGAGACATTGACACCGAAGGTCACATTGAGCGGAATAGGATAGCCGAACTGCGGGTTCTCAGGATCCTCGCCCGTGAACTTGCTGC
Organism: uncultured Prevotella sp.; assembly: GCA_947302435.1. Lineage (GTDB taxonomy): Bacteria > Bacteroidota > Bacteroidia > Bacteroidales > Bacteroidaceae > Prevotella. Next base: position 6,080 of record CAMYVQ010000002.1, read on the forward strand.
TCTTGATGGTCAGCAGGTTCTGAGCCGAGAGATACGTGCGAATCTTCGACATGTGCAGCTTGTCGGTCAGTGTCTTAGGCAGGTTAAAGCCCAGCTGTATGGTGCGCAGCTTCAGGTAGGAGCCGTTCTCCACATAGTAAGAGGAGAAGCGTTTCTCATTGTTGTTGTCGTTGAGTGAAAGGGCCGGGATGTTCGAGTTGGGGTTGTTGGGTGTCCATGCATCGAGCACGCGGCTGCCCTTGTTCAGATTGGCCACGTTCACGCCAGCCCAGAGATCGGTCTGCACCTTGTAGGCACCATTGACGTCATCGCCGGGTTTCACGGTCATCAGGGCATCAACACCCTGCACGCCCTGCCAGAACATGGTGAAGTCGAAGTCCTTGTACTGCAGATAGACGTTCAGACCATAGCTGAAGTCGGGTGTCGGGTCGTAGATCCACTCCTGGTCTTTCTCGTTGATGATGCCGTTGCCGTCAAGGTCCTTGAAGCGCATGCGGCCTACGGATGCTCCTTCCTGCCTGGCATGGTTGTCCACCTCGTCCTGGCTCTTGAAGATGCCGTCGAAGACGTAGCCCACGTAGGAGTTGATGGGGTGACCCACGACGCTCTCTACGCCGCTGCCGCCGAAGGTGCCTTTCGAGGCGATGGTCTCAGGCAGTTTGGTCACCTCGTTGCGGTTGGTGCTGATGTTGCCGGCAATGTCGAAGCTGAAGTCGCCGATGTTGCCGCGATAGCCCAGGTTGAACTCAAAGCCTCTGTTCTCTACCTCACCAGCATTGATCCACTTGGCACTGCCTTCACCCATGATGCCTATGCCTGGCATATTGACCAGAATGTCCTTGGTCTTCTTGAAGTACCACTCAACGCTACCGTACAGGGCATTGTGGAAGAAGCCGAAGTCAAGGCCAAGGTTGGTCTGTGTGGTGGTCTCCCACTTGATGTCGTCATTGCCCAGCTGCTCGCGCTTGAAGCCTGAGTTCAGCGTCTGGCCGCCATTGCTGCCCTGAATGTCGTAGGACGTTCCGTAGCTCTGTCCGCCGAATCCTGCTTCGCCATAGACGGCCTTGTAGATAGAATAGCGGGCAGTGTTGGCAATATCCTGGTTACCCGTCTGGCCCCATGAGGCACGCAGTTTCAGGTTGTCAAGCCATTCCTTGGCAGGCTCCATGAATTTCTCTTCAGAGATACGCCAGCCGGCACTCACCGAGGGGAACGTACCGTACTTGTTGTTCTTACCGAAGCGGCTGCTGCCGTCGCGGCGCAGGGTGATGCTGGCCAGATAACGGTCGTTATAGGTGTAGTTGAACTTTCCGAAGAACGACACAAGCGAATAGCCTTCGCCCGAACCGAATGCCTGCTGCTCGCCCACACCGGCACTGGGCCACATATAGTCGGGAGTAAGCACAGAATAATCGTAGCGCTTGCCGGCAAACCAGGTATCGTCCTGACGGTTCAGCTCCATACCAACCAATGCGTCGGCACGGTGCTTGCCAATCTCAAGATTATAGGTGGCGATGGCGTTCCACATCCACTTCATCCAGTGTTCCTGCTTGGCTTCCACGGCATTCTCGTCGTTGGCCACGTTGCCATTCTTAATAGGATAGGTGAAGAAGCGCTGCTCCTTCTGTGAGTAGTCAATACCGAAGGTGGTCTTCAGCATCAGGTTCTTGATGGGCTGCAGACTGATGAACACATCGCCGAACGTGCGCCAGTAGGTGTAGCGGTTGTCCTTGTTGCGGTCGAGCACCTCCAAGGGGTTCTCACGGTCAGAGTAGGCACCGGTCAGGTTGGCATACTCGCCCTTCATGTTATAGACAGGGAACGAGGGGTTATACTGCAGCACGTTGCCGAGGAATCCGCCGGGAGCCGATACCTCCGACGTGCGGTTCAGGGTGAAGTGCTCGCCAATAGTCAGCATGTCGCCCAGCAGTTTATAGTCGGTATTCATACGGGCAGAGAAACGTTCAAAGTCGCTCTCCTTGATGATGCCCAGGTTCTTGTAATAGCCCAGTGAGAAGAAACTGGAACCATGTTCCGAGCCGTTGCTCACGCTGACGTTATAGTTTTGGATAACACCCGTGCGTGTGGTCTTGTCGAACCAGTCGGTATCGGCCGTGGGCACTGTGTTGGCAGCGTCCATATACTTCTGCATAGACAGGCCGTGCAGCTGGGGCACGCCGTTCTCACCGTAGCTCCAGTCGAAGTGGTAGCCCAGAGCGGCATACTTGTCGCTGTTGGGATCCTGACCGTCGTTGACGACTGCCTGCCACAGGGCGCGGCCCCATTCCTCAGAGTTGAGCACCTTCATGGGGTGGGCATACATAGAGGCAGCGATACTGGCATCGAGGTTCACCTTCACCTGGCCGCTCTTGCCGCGCTTGGTGGTGATGATAATTACACCGTTGGCAGCACGCGAACCGTAGATAGAAGCCGAGGCGGCATCCTTCAGCACCTGTATGCTCTCGATGTCGTTGCCGTTCAGCTCGTGCATGCCCGCCTTGGTGGGAACACCGTCGATGATGTAGAGCGGGTCGTTGTTGTTCAGTGTGCCGATACCGCGAATGCGCACCGTGGCAGCACCCGAGGGATTACCGTCGGCAGAGATGTTCATGCCTGGCACACGGCCCTGCAGGGCCTTCATCGGGTTGTTCTCGTTCTGCTTGGCCATCTCGTCGATGCTCACCGTCGAAACGGCACCTGTCAGGTCGGCTTTGCGCTGGGTGGTATAGCCCGTCACCACCACCTCGTTCAGCATCAGATTGTCGTCCTTCATCACCACCGTCATGCCTTTCTGGGCAGGCAGTTCCTGATTCTGGAAACCAATGTAGCTGAAGACGAGCATGGTGCCTTCCTTCACCTTTAGTTTGAAATTGCCGTCGAAGTCGGTCACCGTACCGTTGGCCGTCCCCTTTTCTTTTACCGTAGCTCCGATAATCGGTTCACCCGTCTCGTCAGCTACGGTTCCCGTAATCTCTGTCTGCGCATACATTATTGTACTGAGCATCAGAGTCAGGAAACTCAACAAGATTCGTTTTGCTTGTTTCATTTGCTTTACGTTTTTAGTTAATACTCTTTGTTTGGAAATCTGCTGCAAAAGTATCAACAATATGATTATCTATATTAAAAATATCGTTCACTCCGTGCAAAATATGTTGCAATGTAACATTTTTGCGATGGAATGAACGATATTTCACAGCCTTTACTTTTTTATTTCCTTACGTCGCCTGGCACCATGCCGTATTCTTCCTTGAAGCACTTGGTGAAGTACGAAGGGGCCGTGAAACCGACGGCGTAGGCCACCTCGGAAACACTCTTGTCGGTGGTGAGCAGTAACTGGTAGGCGCGGTTCAGACGGGCTTTTCGTAGCAATTCTACGGGTGATGCACCAGCCACAGCCTTCACCTTGCGATAAAGCTGCACGCGGCTCAGATTCAGATCGGCGGCCAAGTCCTCTACGCTAAGCTCACTGTCGCTCAACCGTGACTCTATCACGCTTCTGAAATGGGTGATGAAGGCCGAGACTGCCACTGGCTCGTCTTCTGCTATTGCTTCGTCTTCTGCCACGGCCCCAGCCGGCTTGTCAGTCTTTTCTTCTTGCTCACGAGGGGATTCCTGTTGTTGCAGATTCCACAGATTATTGACAATGCGTTCCTTCTGTATGTTCACCTTGCTGAGATGATAGAGATAGAACAGGATGAAGACTATAAGTAGCAGCATGATCACACCGATGGCCAGCCAGTTGATGACGCGCTGCGTGTCAAGCTCATGCAGGTAGTTGTCGGCTTTATTGTGTAACTGATCCAGACGGTCAGCCTGCCGCATCAGTTCTTCGCTCTGCATGAGCAGTACTTTGGCATTGTCACTTGTAACCAAGGCCGACATCAGCAAGGTCTCCTTCTCGTAGGGTTCGCTTTCGAGGATGCGCACGGCCAGGTCGATGATCTGGTCGCCGTGGGTGGGATAGATATACGAGGCATCAAGCAGCGAGTCGCGCACCAACTGTATGCCGCCGTTCTCGCCTGGCAGGCCGTCGATGCCACAATAGAGAGGCCCCCTCCCTGCCTCCCCCGACTGGGGGAGGAGTTGGAAAGCCCTGCGGGCACCCATGGCAGTGCGGTCGTTTGCGCCGAACACTAAGTCTACGCGTACATCCTTATTATTATTGAGCCATTGTTTTATTCTCTCGTATGCCGTCGGCTCTGTCCAGTCGCCTTGTAATGAGGCAACCACCTTAATGCCAGATGCATCCTTGATGGCATCCATAAAGCCGTTGTGGCGCTCGATGGCAGGTGACGAGCCTTCCAAGCCCTTTATTTCCAACACATTGCCCTGTCCATGAAGCCGAGAGACAATGTATTCACCCATCACACGTCCCATCTCGTAGTTGTCGGCACTAATAAAGGCGGTATATTTCTGCGAATTGGTCTTCCGCTCGAACACGATGACAGGGATGCCTTTGTCGTAGGCTCGGTCGATGGCAGGCGAGATGGTGGCCACCTGATTGGGAGCCACAATCAAGAGGTCGATGCCATCGTTCATGAGACTGTCGATCTGCTGCACCTGCCGCTCATCACTGTCGTATGCGGCGGCAAACTTCAGTTCCACATTGTCGTGGAAATAGGCTCCCATGCGCAACTCAGCATTCTGCTTGTCACGCCAGATGTCAGCCGAACATTGGGATATTCCGATACGGTACTTTACTTTGTCTCCAGAGCAAGATGCAAGTACCGTAGCCAATACAAATAAATAAAAGAATCTTTTCATGGCGCAAAGATACAACTATTTTTTTTGAATTGGTTTTTGAAAGAGCAAACTTTTGTGTAAATAAAGAGAAAAAAGTTACAAATGCATATTTTTTTTCGTATCTTTGCGCATTGATATGGGAAAGATTATCGTAGCAGGCATAGGTCCTGGTAGCAAGGAAAACATCACACCCGCAGTGCTGGAGGCTGTGCGGGAAGCGGATGTCATCGTGGGGTACAAGTATTATTTCCAGTTTGTCGAACCTTTCGTCAAGGATGGGTGCGAGTGCATCGACACAGGCATGAAGCATGAGCGGGAGCGAGCCGAACAAGCCTTCCAACTCGCGGAGCAAGGCAAGACCGTTGTAGTCATCTCCTCTGGCGATGCTGGCATTTATGGCATGACACCACTCATCTATGAGATGCAGCGCGAAAGGAGTAGCGATGTCGTCGTGGAATCCCTGCCTGGCATCTCGGCATTCCAGAAAGCGGCATCCCTGTTGGGAGCTCCTGTAGGACATGACTTCTGTGTCATCTCTTTGAGCGACTTGATGACACCATGGGAAGTGATAGAGCGGCGCATCAAGGCGGCTGCAGTGGGCGACTTTGTAACGGCTGTCTATAATCCCAAGTCGAATGGAAGATACTGGCAACTCTATCGTCTGCAAGAAATCTTCCTGCAAGAACGTGCTGCCAACACTCCCGTTGGCTATGTGCGACAAGCTGGAAGGGATGAACAGGAAATGACGGTGACCACGCTCGGTGAGTTCGACCCCGAAGCTGTCGACATGTTTACGGTCGTGCTCATTGGCAACTCCCAGTCCTATCAATGGAATGGCAAGATGATTACACCACGAGGCTACTACTATTTGCCCCCTAAGTTAGGGGGCGATAGGGGTCTGAACAGGCGAACTTCGGACATTGACAATGCTTTTTGTTCAGACCCCCATCCCCCTAACTTAGGGGGCTTAGGGCAGAGCATTATGATGGAGTCGTTCCGCACCATTGAGGGGGAATTGAAACGCAAAGACTATCCCCTTGACCACAAATGGGCATTGCTCCATGCGATTCACACCACTGCCGACTTCGACATGGAGAATCTTCTTCATACAGACGACGAGGCTGTTGCCACATTATATAATAAGGTTAAGAATGGCGAGTTGACAACAATCATCACCGATGTCACCATGGTCACCAGCGGCATCCGCAAGGGTGCATTGCAGCGTCTGGGCATCGAAGCCAAATGTTATCTGAGCGATCCACGTGTAGCAACGATGGCAACCGAGAAGGGCATCACACGTACCCAGGCAGGCATTCGCCTCGCTGTAGAGGAACACCCTGATGCACTCTTTGCTTTCGGCAATGCGCCCACCGCTCTGATGGAACTCTGTGACCTGATACGCAAAGGCAAGGCGCATCCCGCCGGTATCATCGCTGCCCCTGTCGGTTTTGTGCATGTCCGTGAGTCGAAGCACATGGTGAAGCCTTTCAAGGACATCCCCAAAATCATCGTCGAGGGACGCAAAGGAGGCTCCAATCTTGCTGCGACCCTATGTAATGCGATCCTTACCTTCGATGATGCGGCGCAATTGAAACCGGGAAGAGATTTGTAAAAGAATTGAAAATCAAAAAGTTGAAGCATTGAAGTTCTACGTTATTGGCATCACCGACAACCCACAGCCTTTCTTCCCTCCCGAAGTGTTGGAGGTCATCAGGAGTGGGAAAGTGTTTTCTGGAGGCAAGCGCCACCATGAGATTGTGAAGTCCTTGCTTCCTAAAGATGCAGAGTGGATTGACATCACCGTGCCGCTCGATGATGTATTCGCCCAGTATTCTTCACTCTTCACTCTTCACTCTTCACTTTCTATCATCGTCTTTGCCAGTGGCGACCCGCTTTTTTTCGGCTTTGCCAATACCATTCAGCGGAAGATGCCTGATGCGGACATTGTGGTCTATCCCACCTTCAACTCTTTGCAAATGCTGGCCCACAAACTTGTGATGCCCTATCACGATATGCGCATTGTCTCCCTCACGGGCCGTCCTTGGCAGGAATTTGACCGAGCTCTGATTGAGGGTACAACGAAAGTAGGTGTTTTGACAGATAAGGAGCACACCCCTGCCGCCATTGCCCAACGCATGATGGACTACGGCTATACATATTATAAGATGTATGTGGGTGAGCACCTTGGCAACCCTGAGTCCGAAAAAGTCACAACACTGACCTTAGAGGAAGCCGCCCATCGCGATTTCACAATGCCTAACTGCGTGATAGCGGTAGCCGATTCTTCACTCTTCACTCTTCACTCTTCACTTTCGTTTGGACTTCCCGATGCCTCTTTCGCCCTCCTCAATGGCCGGGAGAAGATGATTACCAAGATGCCCATCCGCCTGCTCACTCTGCAAGCTCTTGACTTGCCCCACCGTCGTATGTTCTGGGACATCGGCTTCTGCACGGGTAGTGTGTCCATCGAGGCACGTCTGCTGTTCCCCCATCTGCAGATAGAGGCGTTCGAGATTCGTCCTGAGTGCGAAGCCATCATCCATGAGAACGCCCGTCGTTTCGGAGCCCCTGGCATCGGCATCCATATCGGCGACTTCCTAACTACTCCCCTGGAGGGGATGGGCATTCCTGATGCTGTCTTTATCGGAGGACATGGCGGAAAGCTGAAGGAAATCATGGCGAAAGTGTTGACGGTTCTTTCCCCCGATGGCATCATCGTGATGAATAGTGTCGTTGCGCCCAAGGTCACTACCGATAGCCGACAACTCTGGGATGAAGCCTGCCTGGAGCTGGGCCTGCGGCAGGAACCGCCACTTCATATCCAACTCAATGACAATCACCCAATCACTATATTGAAATGCAAACGATAGCCATTATACAGATTAGCGAGGCTGGAAGTGGGATTGCCACCCGCCTACAGGAGCACTATCCCGCAGCCGTCATTATAAGTCGCGACGCAGTTGCGACAAACTGGACGCAGTTCGATGCCTTTATCTTCATCGGAGCAATGGGCATCTGTGTGAGGACGATTGCGCCTCTCGTGGAGGACAAGCACAAAGACCCTGCTGTGGTGTGTGTCGACAGCTTCGGACAGAATGTCATTTCCGTGCTCAGCGGTCATGTGGGCGGTGCCAACGACTTGACTCGTCAAGTGGCTGCCATCATCGGAGGGCATGAGGTCATCACCACCCAAAGCGACAATGCTGGTCTGTGGGCGCTCGACACTTTTGAGAAGCGTTTCGACTGGCCTGTTGCCAGCGACATCGAAGACATGAACGACTGCATCTTCGCTTTCGTGAAACGCCAACCCACCGCCCTGCTCTTGGAGGCAAGAGATGAAGGAACGGACTATTTGGAGAAGACGATGCCCGAGCATGTCACTCTTATCAACGACATCAGAGAGGCGGATTCCCAAAAATACAAGCTCGTCATCATCGTGTCACCCTACATTCAGCATTATCCGGCAGGGATGCAGGTCTTGCACTTCGTCCCGATGGTTGGCACGATTGGCTTTGGCCTGGCTCATCATCCTGATGACTACGAATACATCTACGACCAGATGGATGAAGCCTTCGCTGACCGTGGCATTCTGCCCTGCGCCCATCGCTATTGTACGATCGATGTGAAGGCCGACGAGCCCTTTGTGGAGGAGCTGAAGAATGTGTATGACGAGGAGGTGGTGTTCTATACTGCTGAGGAGTTGGCGAAAGTAGATGTGCCCAACCCCAGCGCGACGGTTGCCAAGCACGTCGGCACACCCAGCGTGTGCGAAGCGGCAGCCATCTTGGGCTCCAATCATGGCAAGCTCATCATCCCGAAGGTGAAGGGAAAGAATTGGACGGCAGCCCTTGCCATCGATGAGAAACATCTTCGCCGGAAGAAAGGGCACATCGAGATTGTGGGTGCCGGCCCTGGCGACCCAGATTTGGTGAGTGTCAGGGGAAGAAAGATGCTGGAACGTGCCGACCTTATTCTCTATGCTGGCTCGCTTGTTCCCAAAGCCCTTACGGAGTGCCACAAGCCCGGTGCTGTGGTGAGAAGTAGTGCCGACATGAATCTTGAAGAGCAGTGTGTACTCATGAAAGAGCATTACGACTGTGGCCATTTCATCGTCCGCCTGCACACTGGCGACCCCTGCATCTTCGGGGCCATTCAGGAGCAGATGGCCTTCTTCGACCGCGAGGGCATGTCCTATCACATCACCCCAGGCATCTCGTCTTTCCTTGCCGCCGCCGCTGAATTGCAGAGCCAGTTCACCATACCTGAGCGCACGCAGACCATTATCCTCACCCGTGGCGAAGGTCGCACACCAATGCCAGAGAAGGAAAAGCTGCACCTGTTGGCTCGCAGTCAGAGTACGATGTGCATCTTCCTCTCGGCACCCATTGTCGACGATGTGCAGGCCCAGCTTCTTCAGGAATATCCCGAGGACACCCCCGTCGCCGCCTGCTATCACCTCACCTGGCCCGACCAGAAGATCTACCGTGGCGTATTGAAAGACCTCGCCCGTATGGTCCATGACAACCACCTCACCCTCACCACCATGCTCGTTGTTGGCGAGGCCATCGGCAACCGTCAGGGACTCTCCGAGCTTTACAACAAGCACTTCACCCATCTGTTCCGACAGGGTGAAGTCTGAAAACAGTCATGATCCAACACATCACCAAACACTCTTGAATGATGAACGACAGAGGTTGCTTGCCTTCATTCCTAGTCCTGACACTGTTCAGTGCCTTGTTCGTCGCATTTGTTTTCTCGCTGTCTAAGATTGTCCATGTCGATGATTTTCAACAACGTATCAGCAACCGATGGGAAAGACTGAAGTCTGACCGAGAGGAAACCCGTCGACGGGAGGTGGAACAGCAGAAACAGAAAGAAGCAGCTCTGGTGGAGCAAAGATTTAAAGCTCAGCAGGAAGAAGAACACCGATTGGCAGAAGCTCAGCAAGCGAATGTGACTGACACCGTGGTTGCAGAGCCTCCTGTCGATGAGAACATCCTGAAGCAACGCTTCGATTCACTGTGTCAGGTTGCCTTACGCAATTATCACCGCATGCCAGTATCAACTCCTCGAGCCGTTGACTTAGGGCTTAGCGTGCTTTGGGCCGACCGTAATCTGGGAGCCAAAAACAGTGATGAGAGTGGTTACTTCTTCACCCGTACAGGTAAACAGATTGAAAAGACGACAAAACGTTATTCGGAAATAGACGAGGCCATCCTGGCACAGCCGTCACTCGGCATGACGGCTTTCGATGCTGCACACATGCTTCTCTCTCACGGATGGCGATTGCCGACAGAAGAGGAGATGGTTGAGCTGAAGACCCGTTGCCAATGGGGCCAAGCTCAATACAACAATAAGAAGGAAGCCAATGTCTTGATTGTCACTAACAATCAGGACATCAGTCTTCGCATCCCGCTATCAGGATTCATGCTAAAAAGTAGCGGCTTCACAAAAGAAGGTCATGCCACCATGTTCTGGTTGGCCGAGAACACACCCCATAACGTGTTCTACATCCACCCCCAAAACGGCATGTACCAGCCTCAGTTGCGCGACTTCGACATCGCAATGCCCATCAGACCAGTAAAAGACAGGTAAAGACTCCCGTTTTTCCCTATAGTTTTTCGTATATGGTAAAAAAACAGTGCAAAATGCAAATAATATGAGAAGAATTCTTTGTTGTGAAGAATGAATGTTGAACAGCAGATAACTTTCGACTTGGTTGCAAAAACTAATACTTACATTTTTATCACTAATATAAAAAAAACAGTAATTTTTCTCTGAAAGATAGTGATAATTACGGAATTATCAGTAAGTTTGCACTAAGATTCTATGTAAATACAATAGAGCATTGGAATTAACCGTATGATTTTAGTTTTCGGAGGAACGACGGAAGGACGCAGGGCCGTGGAGGTGCTGGAGGAGGGCGGAAGCCGCGAGACGGATGGTCTCGGAGAGGAGCAGCCGACCTATTTCTACAGTACGAAGACGGGGGAGCAAGAGCTGACGTTGCAGCATGGACGACGCATTGACGGCGCACTCGACCGCGAACGGATGACAGCCTTCTGTCAGGAGCATGACATCCGTCTGATAGTGGATGCAGCCCATCCCTTTGCAGCACAACTACACCAGACGATTGCCCAGGTGGCTGAACGGCTCAGCATTTCTGCCATTCGCTACGAGCGTATCTATCCGCCGCGCGATCCCGACATTACATGGATCGATGACTACAGCGACCTCAACGATATACTCCCATCCCTCAGCAGGGAGGGGCAGGGGGTGGGTATCCTCTTAGCAACAACGGGCGTGCAGAGCATTGCCAAACTGAAGCCTTTAGAGGCCGAGGGCATAAAGGTGTATTATCGTATTCTGCCCCGTGAGTCATCGATGAGATTGGCGAAGGCACAGGGGGCAAACGAGGAACAGCTCTGCTACTATGACGACCCGAAGGACATTCCTGTGGAGGCGGATGCCATTCTGCTGAAAGAGAGCGGACTTACTGGCGGCTTTCAGGAGAAGGTGGCGGCGGCCAAAGCGCGAGGCATGAGGGTCTTTGCACTAAAACGACCAGAAATGCCCGCTATGTTTACGAAGGTCAACGGCCCCTACGGATTGCGTCGGGCGGTGGAAAAACTGTTGCCAGCGTTCTTCCCCCTGAAGAGCGGGCTCACCACGGGTACCTGCGCCACAGCGGCTGCTATTGCAGCGACGATGTTGTTTGTTAGAGGAGAGGGGAGAGGAGAGAGGAGAGTGGAGAGAGGAGAGAGGATGGATTTGCCCACGGAGGTGCTGGTTATTCTGCCGAATGGAGAAACGATCAGTGTTCCCGTCGGTTATGGCGATGGCTATGCCTACTGCATCAAGGAGGCTGGCGATGACCCAGACGTGACAGACGGCATCGAAGTGAGGGCAGAGTCCCGTAGCCTTTCCCTAAATAGAGGGGAGTGGTTAGTTATTGAGGGCGGCGAGGGAGTAGGCCGTTTCACGCTGCCAGGTTTCGACTATCCGCCAGGAGAGCCTGCCATCAACAAAGGTCCGCGCGAGATGATTAGAAAGAATTTGGAAAGACTAATCACTCCCCTCTCCCTGCGAGAGGGGCTGGGGGTGAGGCTTTCCGTTGTTAACGGCGAGGAGATAGCCCGTCGCACTTTCAATCCTCGTCTCGGCATCGAAGGCGGCATCAGCATCATTGGTGTTTCAGGCATCGTGAAGCCTTTCAGCGAAGAAGCTTTCATCGACAGCATCCGCAAGTGCATGGAGGTGGCGAAAGCTTCTGGTGCCGACCGTGTCGTCATCAACAGCGGAGGCAAGAGCGAACGATTCGTGAAAAGCCTTTATCCCGACCTGCCCCGTCAGGCGTTTGTGGAGTATGGCAACTATATTGGCGAAACGCTGAAGATGGCGAATGAGCTTGGCTTCAGAAACGTCACCCTTGGTGTGATGCTCGGCAAGGCGGTGAAGTTGGCGGCAGGGCATTTAGATACGCACAGCAGGAAAACGGTGATGGACAAGGCGTTCATTCAGCAGATGTTGCATGAATCGGACATCAGCATCGATATCAGCGATATGACACTGGCCCGAGAGCTATGGGAACGCATTCCTGAGGATGGGCGCATGACATTTGCCCGCACCGTCATTCAACATTGCCATGAGCATTGTGCCCCACTGCTACCCAATGGTGAACTGTTGGTTTTGTTGATTGACGATAATGGAAAGATATTTGGAGTATAAAGTCTGTCTTATTCTCCGATTTCATCCCTTCTCCTACGGAAGAGGACGGCAACGATAATAGGGGCTCCAACAAGGGCCGTGACACTGTTGATGGGCAGGGCTCCCTCGAAGCCAGGCATACGGGCAATGAAATTACACAGTAGGGCAAGGGCAGCTCCGCAGAGGGCTGTGGCAGGCATGAGGATGCGATGGTCACTACTGCGGAAAATAGCACGGGAAAGATGTGGGACAGCGAGGCCGATGAACATGATGGGGCCGCAGAAGGCAGTGACAATGGCGACGAGTATGCCGCTGGAGACGATGACCATCATGCGGGCGCGACGGATGTTCAGGCCGAGGTTGGCGGCATATCGGTCGCCGAGTAGCATCAGGTTCATGGGCTTCACCAAGAGGCACGCCAAAGGCAGCAGCACACACATCAAGTAGACGAAGAGCATCATGTTATTGCCCGAGACACGCGAAAATGAGCCGAGACCCCATACCACAAAAGCCTTCACATCTTCTTCGGGCGATAGGAATTTCATCACACCAATGATGGCCGTGGCCAAGTAGCCGATCATCACGCCGATGATGAGCAGTGTGACGTTGCCCTTCACCCGTTGCGACACCCAGAGAATGAGCAGCAGCACGGCGAGGGCGCCGGCGATGGCAGCGACAGACATGGCGGCATTGCCTAAATATCCCAGTCGAGAAAGTGCCACACCGCCGATGCGCCCTGATAAAAGTACGACAAAGGCCACTCCAAGGGCGGCACCATTGCTGATACCCAGCACCGAGGGGCCTGCCAGTGGATTGCGGAACACGGTCTGCATCTGCAAGCCGCTGACGGCGAGTCCAGCACCTGCGAAGATGGCGGTCAACGCCTGCGGTAGGCGTGCCTGATAGATGATGTTGGTAAAAACTTCATTGTCATCGGCACCACAAAGTATGCGGCACACGTCCATCATGGGAATCTTCGCCGTGCCAAGCAGCAGGTTGACCACTACAAGCACGACGATGAAGAATAATATGGCGATGAACAACGATAGCTTCTTCATTTCAGCAATCGATAATAGCGGGGTTCGTAGTCGGCTTCGACAAGTTCGGGGTGGAAGATGGCGACAAAATCCTTGAGTAGGATGTCGGGCTCTACGGGTGTTATCTCATAGTAGGGTTGCTCCTTCATATTACAGTAGATGACCTTCTTCTCTTTGAAAGCCTTGAAGAGTTCGTTGCGCGGTTCCGAAGCTTTCAGGGCATCGTAGGTGAAATCACCCTGGAAACTGTTCAGGATGCGCCAGTAGTCGGCTTTGGCAGCCAAGGCATACATCTTCTCAAACTCCAGGTCCTCGCCAGCCGTCTCATCGTCATCAATGACATAGACAGCCCCGGCATCACGGAAGATCTTTGCCAGATAGTTTTTGCCCCCCACAGCGTGCCAGTTGCCATAGTGCATCTCGCCGCTGAAGACGGAGGGTTTATGATTTGAAGTCAGACTGTCGACACGGGCTTTTAGCGTATTGTAACGGTGTTCGATGCCTGCGAAGATCACGTTGGCCTCGCGTTCCTTGCCGATGAACATACCCACGAACTTGATCCACTCTGCCTGTCCGAGCGGATCCAACTCCTGATAGCCAAGGTGAGGAACGAGTGTGATGCCGGTCTGCTTAATGGCTTCGTAACCGCCACGCTTCGAGGGCGAGATGAAGATAACGTCAGGGTTGGCGGCCAGCACCAACTCAGGGTCGAACTCGCCTTCCATACCGATTTTAACAATCTTTCCATCATTTACCCGTTGCAGTATATCGCGGTTGAACAGGTTCTTCGTGCCCGTGATGCCTTTCACCACGTCGTGGGCGTTGAGTATGGTGAAGTTTGACAGCTGTAACGCCGTCATGCAGATGGTGCTGCGGATGGGAACGCATATCTTCGTGTAGCCGTCGGGTACCTGCGTTTCAAGGCTGTGGACAAGTGCAAAGTGGTCTGTCTGGCCAACGTCGACCAGTCGATAGCTATCGCTGTCGCGGACGGTGAAGCCTGTGGCATACTTCACTTCGATGGGTACGATGGTGTCGCTGTCCGTCGTTTCGCCGTTATTCTGCATATTTCCGCGCCGTCCTATGCAGGAGCAGAACGCGGCTACCATCAAGAGGAGAAAAGCCGTTTTCTTCATTTTGTTGTATTTTATTTCTATTTTGCCTGCAAAAGTACAAAATTAATATGTAATTTTGCAAACAAAAATGAAGAATATGCAAACATTCATCGACCCAACACGATGGTACGACCGCCCATTGGCGGCATTTGTCTTCTTCACTCGCCTGCCATTCTGGAGGTTGCGCCAGCCACCGAAAGAGTGCTATAAGAGCGTAGTGGAATGGTGGCCGCTGACGGGGTGGCTCACGGGTGGACTGATGGCTGCGACGCTCTATTTCGGCAGCCTCTATTTTCCTTACGTCATTGCCGTATTGCTCGCCATTGTGGTGAGGCTATTGGTGACAGGTGCCTTGCACGAGGACGGACTGGCCGACTTCTTCGACGGCTTTGGCGGCGGTTCGGGTAGGGAGCGCATCCTTGCCATCATGAAAGACTCGCATATTGGCACATACGGCGTGTTGGGCTTAATCGTCTATGAACTGTTGCTTGCTGCCACGCTCTTCTCCATGACACCCACCGTGGCAGCACTCACCATTCTTGCTGCCGATCCTTTTGCCAAGATGATAACGGCACAGTTGGTGATGATGATGCCATACGCCAGGAGGGAGGAAGATTCCAAGGCAAAGACCGTGTATCGCAAAATGGATTGGAGGGCGGGTCTGAGCCTTGCCGTTCAGGGCTTGTTGCCGATGGCAGTTTTTCTATGGCTGACGGGTGTTGAGTGGCAGATGGTTCTGTTCTTTCCCTGTCTGGTGATGTATTTTCTCTATCTGCTCATTTGGAACAAGCTGCGTGGCTACACGGGTGACTGCTGCGGAGCCGTCTGCCTGTTGGTAGAACTCACTGTCTGTCTCGTCGTTTGTGCGCAGCAACCGATCATCAATCTTCAATCTTCATTCTTCAACCTATGAGTCGTATCATACTGATTACCGGCGGCCAGCGTTCGGGCAAGAGCGAGAAGGCCGAACAAATGGCATTGGAAATGAGCGAGTATCCTGTCTATGTGGCTACGGCCCATGTCTGGGACGATGAGTTCCGCGAGCGTGTGCGCCGTCATCAGGAGCGCCGCGGTCCGCAATGGACGAATATTGAAGAGGAAGTCTATCTGAGCCGCCACGACTTGTCGGGCCGCGTGGTTGTCATTGACTGCGTGACGCTTTGGCTGACGAACCTTCTCTTTAGCCTCACCCCCAACCCCATTCCGGTGGGAGAGGGGAGTGGTATCATGGATGCTCTCGAAACTGCCAAACGAGAGTTCGACACATTTACCAGCCACGATGCCACCTACATCTTTGTGACGAATGAGATAGGATTGGGTGGCGTGAGCGAGAATGCCCTGCAACGGAAATTCACTGATCTGCAAGGCTGGATGAACCAATTCATTGCCAGTAAAGCAGATGAGGTGATATTGATGGTTTCTGGTATACCAATGAAAATCAAATAAAGATGAAAACCTTTAATATACAGCCTACCAACAAGACACTACAGACAGCGATACAAGCCAAGATTGATAACCTGAACAAGCCCAAAGGATCGTTAGGCCGTTTGGAGGAATTGGCCATGCAGGTGTGTCTGATTCAGCAGACACTGCATCCGTCGTTGGCTCATCCTTGCCATCTGCTCTTAGGTGGCGATCACGGTATTGAGCGTGAGGGTGTCAGCGTGTCGCCTCGCGAGGTGACGTGGCAGCAGATGATCAATTTCACTCAAGGTGGCGGAGGTGTCAATATGTTCTGCCGCCAGCATGGCTTCAAATTGAGAATTGTCGACGTGGGGGTAGATTATAGCTTTACCCCCGCCCCTTCTCCAAAGGGCGAGGGGAGTGTTTTGTTCCTTGACCGCAAGATTGCCCGTGGCACGAAGAACTTCCTTTATGAACCCGCTATGAGTGAGGAGGAATTTAATCAAGCCATTCAGGTGGGTGCCGATTTAGTCGACGACTGCATCAGCGAGGGCTGCCGTCTGTTGAGCATCGGCGAGATGGGCATTGCCAACACTTCGCCATCGAGCATCTGGATGCATCTCTTCGGCAACATCCCTCTTGAAGAATGCATCGGTGCCGGTGCCGGCCTCGACGCGCCCGGCATCCGCCATAAGTACGAAGTGCTTTCCAAAGCGTTTTCTAAGTACAAAGCCTCCCCCCAACGGGGGAGGTTGGAGGGGGCTTTTTCCTATTTCGGCGGCTTCGAGATGGTCGCTGCCATCGGAGCCATGCTCCGTGCCGCTGAGCAACACCTTATTATATTAGTCGACGGCTTCATCATGACGGCCTGCGCCATTGCAGCCATCCGCCTTTACCCTGCCGCCCAGGACTACATGATCTTCACCCATTGCGGCGACGAGAGCGGACATAAAAAAATGCTCGACATCGTGGGAGCCAAGCCTTTGTTGAACCTGGGCCTGCGGTTAGGCGAGGGAACCGGCGCCCTTTGTGCCTTCCCCATTGTCGATTCCGCCGTTCGCATGATGAACGAGATGAATAACTTTGACAATGCTAAGATCACTAAATATTTCTGATGACTTCGTTACTGGTGAAGAACGAAAAAAGTATTGATGTTGAATGGTTTTACAAAGTCGACGAGTTTGTAAAACAAAGTCGACGACTTTGTGACACAAACTCGTCGACTTTGTAAAACGGTTTCCAATGAATCACCAAACGAACAGTAAGAGATGCAGAAATAAGACAAGAAAAACCATCAACACTTCAGCCGTCCGATTCACGCGGACGGCTTTTTTCATGTCGTCGGTGGTTAGTGGCCGGTCGTTCTCGCCGATGTATGGTTTGTCGAACAGCTGCCCGAAATAATAGTGGGGACCGCCAAACCGACAGTTCAGAATGCCTGCCAGTGCGGCCTCGGGCCAGCCGCTGTTGGGCGAGGCGTGATTGCGCCCGTTCTTCCATACAAAAGTTGCGAGCTGCGGTTTTCCTGCAGCCACCACCATCAGCAAAGCTGTTAGGCGGGCGGGGATGAAGTTGGCCACGTCATCGATATGGGCGGCCCAGCAGCCGAAGTCCTTATAGCGTTCGGTCTTATAGCCAATCATCGAGTCGAGCGTGTTCACCATCTTATAGGCCAGCATGCCTGGCGTGCCTAAAAGGGCGAACCAGAACAGTGGCGCTATCACGCCGTCGCTCAGGTTCTCGGCCAATGTTTCCAGCGCAGCCGTGCGCACTTCCTGTGCCGAAAGCTCCGATGTGTCGCGCCCCACAATGCGGGCCACCTGCTTCCGGCCTTCCTCCAATGAGCGGTCAACAGCAAGAAATACAGCCTTCACCTCACGGATGAGCGTAGTGCCAGCGAGGCAATAGAAGATGATGAGGGCATCGAATAAGTGAAGAGTGAAGAATAAGTGAAGAGTGAAGAGTGAAGAGTGAAGAGTGAAGAGTGAAGAGTGAAGAATGCTGCGCACGCACCATGTGGCGATGAATATAAAGACAATCAGTCCAATGGCCATGACGGCTCCCTTCGCTTTCCGATGCTTTCCCTTGTTCAGCCGATGCTCGCCAAAGGAAATCATTCGTCCGAACCAAACGATGGGGTGGGGCAACCGTTGTGGGTCGCCAATGAGCAGGTCGAGTGTCCAGCCAATCAGCAGAGGTAATATAATGGTCATTTTATTCAATAAATTGCTGGATTGCTTTGACGAGGGCATCATTCTCTGCCGGTGTCTGTGAAGCAATGCGGAAGTGATGGGGAGTGAGGCCGTGAAAGTTGGAGGCATCGCGAATGAGCATCTTGTGCTCCCGTGCCAGATAGTCTTTCAATTCTGCTGCAGTATAGTGTTCCAGCTTGCAGAGCATGAAATTAGTATGGGTGGGCATTACCGTGATGCCACAGATTCCGTTTAGTTGGTTGTAGAGTCGTTGGGCTTCCTGGAGGTCGGGACGGCAGATGAGTTCGTCGTGCTGCAGGAGGAACTTGCCGGACTCTATGGCCAGCGCCGACACGCTCCAGGGGCGGAGGTTGAGGCGGAGCTGTTCTGTTAGGTCTTCGTGGGCGGTGATGTAGCCAAGGCGAAGTCCGGGAACGGCGTAGGTTTTCGTCAGGGAGTGGATGCGGAGGAGGGTGGTTGCGACTGAGTCGCAACATACGGGACAGTGGATGTAATGCTCGTAGCTTTGGTCGATGACCGTCAAGGTGTGGCTTGCTATTAGATGGTTAAGATGGGGCTGATTGTAGATTTCTCCTGTTGGGTTGTTTGGATTGCAGAGCCAAAGCATGCGATCGTTAGAAGTGGGAGGGAAGAGCTTGCAGGCATCCTCATATTCGCTGAAGGTCGGGGTGGGGATGACGGGGCGCAGGCGGAAAGTCTGTGCAATGAGATAGATGGCCTCGGTGGCCCCATTGGTGACGATGACCTGTTTCGGGTCGAGGTTGTGATGCTCGGCAATGAGTGCTTCTAATGACCAAGCCTCAGGTTCAGGGTAGTGGCTGATCAGCTCGGAATGGGTTGCCAAGTGAGTCATCAGAGCCTGATGACTGCCGTGAGCACAGATGTTCGATGAGAAGTCGCTCCTGATGTCTTTGTATTTGTATGCGTCGTCGCCGTGACCTTCAATCATGGTCTTTCAGTATTTGGTAGATTCGTTCCACATCGACATGTCGGCGCACGTGGTCGGCCAGCTTGTCGTATTGTGCTTCCTTGAAGTCGGCATAGCTTTGAATTTTTGGCTGTTCGCTCTTGGCAATCCCTTTCAACAGGTGTTCGATGACGGGTGCATTGTCGAGGAAACCGTGGATGTAGGTGCCGATGCAGTGGTCGGTCTGCAGGATGGGTTGGTTGGTGTCGCTGATGCCCTGATGAATCTCGTAGCCCTGACACTCCTGCCCCTCGAACTGGAACGTCACTTGTTGCGTGGTCTTCGTCTGGGTCATGGTGGTGTGGATGGGCAGCAGACCGAGTCCGGGTAGACGGGCAATATCGCCTTCGATGCCTTCGGGGTCTTCAATCGTCTGCCCCAGCATCTGATAGCCGCCGCAGATGCCAACAATTGTCTTTCCTTCGCGATGGGCACGGACGATGGCCTGTGCGCAGCCGTTGCGGCGCAGTTCCAGTAGGTCGTCGAGTGTGGCTTTCGTGCCTGGGAGGATGACAATGTCGGCCCGGCTGATGTCTGTGTTGTTGTTGGTATAGAAGAGGTTGACCCGTGGGTCGCGTTCTAAGGTGTCGAAGTCGGTATAGTTACTGATATGGCGCAGCAGTATGACGGCCACGTTCACCTTTCCCTCAGCCAGTTGCCGACGCTTTTTCTCTAAGCTGACACTGTCTTCCTCTTCAATATAGATATCTTTATAATAAGGTATTACCCCAAGCACTGGCACACCGCAGAGGTCTTCCAGCATGCGCCGGCCTTCGTCGAAGAGTCGCATGTCGCCGCGGAACTTGTTGATGATGATGCCCTTGATAAGCTTGCGGTCTTCTTCCGACTGTAGCATAATGCTACCATATACCGAGGCAAACACGCCTCCACGGTCGATGTCGCCGACCAGAATCACGTCGGCCTTGGCATAGCGCGCCATCGACATGTTCACCAGGTCGCGGTCTTTCAGATTCATCTCTGCGATGCTGCCCGCCCCTTCCATCACGATGGGGTTGTAGCGTGAGGCAAGACGGTCGAAGGCGGCGTGGACCTCCTTTTGAAGTGAAGAGTGAATACTACACTCTTCACTATAAAAGCTGTATGCATCTTTGTTACCGATGGGACGGCCATTGAGCACTACCTGTGAGGTGTGGTCGCTCTGCGGTTTTAGCAGCAAGGGGTTCATGTCCGTATGGCAGGGAATGCCGGCAGCCTCGGCCTGAACGGCTTGCGCACGACCAATCTCCAAGCCTTCGGGGGTGGCATAGCTGTTCAGTGCCATGTTTTGTGCCTTGAAGGGTGCCGGGTGGTAGCCGTCTTGCTTAAATATACGGCAGAAGGCGGCAGCAACGATGCTCTTGCCTACGTCGCTTCCCGTGCCGGCGAACATGATGGGGTGCATTAACTTTTTCATTCTTTCTCAACAGGTTAGGGGGCTTTTATGGCTAATACAAACAGATAGTCGGACAGGCGGTTCATCATTCTCAGGATGCTTTCGTCGAGGGAATGATGGCGGCTTACGGTCCAAAGACGGCGTTCGGCGGTGCGGCACTGCGCCCGTGCCACATGGATGATGCCGCGAGGCAGTACAAAGCCTGTAGGCATACGGGTGGCAGCAATGGCCTGCTCCATGCGTGCCGTAAGCTCGTCGCAGTGCAACGGGCGCGGATTCTCCTTGCCGTCGGGCGTGGCCACATGGCTCATCACGACCATCAGTTCGCGTTGTATATCCTCGATGAGGGGGGAGGCTGGTAGGCAGCCTAACAGTGAATTGAGCATGTCGATCTCTCCGTTGGCCTCAATGCGTGGGTCGTCTTTGCTCACACGGACACCGCCGCGCAAACTCGTCTCACCTCCATCGCCTGTTTTGGTAAATATCTGTTTCATCAACTATGAACTATGAATTATGAACTATGAACTGAATACAAGTGCGTGTAGCTGGCCAATACGTTCTTGTATCTGAATACCGGTGTCGGCACAGGATTCCCTTTGGCATCGTAGACCTGAACGATGCTTTTGGGCGTTTCACCCAAAAACTGCGTATAGTGAAACTCATGTCCGCGATACTCCTTGCCGTCGAGTTCGAAGCGGCGGTAGCCTAATGACAGCTTGCGGTCGGCCTTCCGCGCCGTGATGGAGTAGGGGAGCACGCCGCATAAGGGAAACTCGCCTTCATCGCTGACGATGCTGCGACACAGGTACATCATGCCTCCACACTCTGCCACGATCTTGCCGCCTCGTTCCGCATATTCGCGGATGGCCTTTCGGCAGGCTTCGTTGGCCACTAATGCTTCCAAGTGTTTTTCGGGATAGCCGCCAGGCAGATAGAGCAGGTCGATGCCGTCAAGCTGGGGAACGTCTGTTTCAGGGTCGAAGAAGCTGACATTACCCAAGCGGTCGATATTCTCCTGATAGATAAAGGAGAACGATTCGGCGTTGCGTGCTATAAGTGTGTGATGAGTCTTTTCCATTCGATCTGTTCTTCTATCAGTTTTAGAAGTGTTTCGTCATCGGTCGCTTCTGAGAAGTCAAGTCCCAAATAGCGTGACCCTTGTTCAAGCAAAGTGTTTTTTTGCAGATAGCCCAGACATTCGATCTTCAAATCCTCGCACGCCTGTCTGAGCATTTGGGCATGCTTTTCAGACCCCACCTTATTAAATATAACGCCAGCGAAGTGAATGTCTTTTCTGAAGTTCACGAATCCCGACAGCAATGCGGCCATGGAATAGGCCGACGACTTGGCATCGACCACCAATAGGATGGGAATGTCTAATACTCGTGCAATGTCTGCTGAGGATCCTCTGTCGCGGTCGTAGCCGTCGAACAGTCCCATCATGCCTTCTACGATGCACACGTCAGCATCGGCACCGTAGCGCATGAAGAGTTCCCTGACATGCGCTGGTGTGGCCATGAATGTATCGAGGTTAATGCTGGGACGACCGCACACGGCTGTATGGAATTTCGTGTCGATATAGTCGGGGCCGCACTTGAACGGTTGCACCTTGAATCCCTTCTTCGTCAGCAACGCCATCAGACCGCGGGCAATCGTTGTCTTGCCCGATCCGCTCATGGGTGCAGCAATGAGGAACTGTGATTTCATGCTGCAAAGATACATTACTTTTTGAATATTTTTGCAAAGCAGTAGCAAATTTTTCACTTTTCGCTCTTCACTTTTCACTTTATTTCGTACCTTTGCACCCGAAATGGCAATCTGGTGGCTGATGCCGCCTGATGAAAGGGAATCCGGTGAGAATCCGGGACTGTACCTGCAGCTGTAATCCTCATTTTGAGGTCTGCTTGTATAACGCCACTGACCATCGTGTCGGGAAGGTAAAGCAGACTGGGGAAAGTCAGAAGACCTGCCAAGTTTTCAAGAGTACGACCGTACAGGAAGATACGGTGCGGAAAAACGTTGTTTTATGAAAAGAATCATGATGGGTACGGCCATGCTTTGGCTTGCCCACACATTGACGGCACAGACCACGCTGCTTTCTGACTCTATTCAGGAGGTCGTCGTCACGGGTACAGGAACGCAGCACTTGCTGAAGAATGCACCCGTGCAGACCGAGGTGATCACCCGGCGCATGCTGCAGCAGTACGGCGGCGGTTCGCTACAGGACATTCTGAGTGGCCTCACGGCTTCATTTGCCTTCAACGAAGGCGACATGGGTTCGCAGATGCAGATGAATGGTTTGGGTAATTCTTATATATTGATACTGGTAGACGGAAAACGGTTGCATGGTGACAATGGCGGCGAGAATGACTTGAGCCTCATTGATCCCCACAATATTGAAAAAATTGAAATTGTGAAGGGTGCTTCCAGCGCGCTTTACGGCTCCGATGCCATTGCCGGTGTCATCAATATCATTACCCGAAAACAACAGAACGATGCACTAAACATAGAACTGACACAACGTCTGGGCAGTTTTGGTGAGTCGCGTAGGAATGCCAGTTTGGCTTTCGCTCTTGGTAAATTCAAGAGCTATACCCACTATCAGGGTTATAATAGCGACGGTTGGCAGAACACCTCGGTCGAAGACCGCCGTCAGACGGAGTTCCTTATCACCGATTCGCGCAACATGACCGTCAATGCCAATCGTCATTGGCAGGTGTCGCAGCGGTTCACCTATACGCCCGTCAAGTCATTGGAATTTTATGGTGAGGCATCCACTTATTGGAAGCGCATCTATCGTCCCAAGGGCACTCATCCGGGGGTGGACATCAAAACCTATGACCTGGCCTATCGCAATCAGAGTGCTGCCATCGGCGGCAAGTGGCTCCATGGGCTGACAGACAGCAAGACCGATGCCATTACCCTCGATGTAGACTGGAACCGCCATGCCTATTATTATGAGTACACTGCCTTCACATTGACCGAAGGCTACGATCCCAACGGACAGCTCACCCCCTATTATCCCTATTTCGAAGGTGATGAAGAAGTGCAGAGCGACCAGCGCTGCACCATGGCTCACCTGAAAGGAGTGTTCTCGCTACCCTTTGAAAACCGGTTAAGTGCCGGCGCAGAATGGCGTTACGACTTGCTGAAGGCTCCCATGCGTGTGGTCAACGGCAGGGTGGAGGATCATACCGAGGCCCTCTATTTGCAGGACGAATGGAGTCATGCGTGTAGCGATGCCGTCGCAATAAATCTGACTGCCGGCCTGCGGCTCACAAACAATGGAAAGTTTGGCCGTCGGCTCACGCCAAAGGTGTCGGGCATGCTCTCCATTGGCGACCACTGGCGGCTGCGTGCCACCTGGAGCCAAGGCTTCAAGACCCCCACGCCCAAAGAACTGCACTACCGATACGTGCGCAATATGGGCGGCACTATTCTCTGCATCGGCAACACGTCGCTGAAACCGCAGACCTCGAATTATTATGCCCTGAGTGGCGAGTGGGACTGGAAGGGACTGAATGTCACGCTGACGGGGTATCTGAACGATGTGGATGACATGATCACCCTGGTCACCGTCCCGGTTTGGCATGCACCGGCCTACTATATAGAAATGTACGACCCCACCAAGACACGGCAGTACCAGAATCTTGAGACGGCCAAGACACGAGGCGTCGACTTCTCCGTGCGCTATCGCATCGCCCCTGAGTGGACGGCTGGTCTGAGCTATAGCTATCTCGACACTGACGCCCAGCAGTATGACACGGACAAGGAACAGCTGCAAAAGGTCGTCATCGACGGATATGCACGCCATAAGGGCAGTTGTTACGCCACATGGAACCACACCTTTGCAAAGAAATACAAGCTGGGCATAGGCATTTATGGGCGTATGTCGTCGACTCGCTATTATCAGATCAACGGTAACGGAAAGGGGTACCAGTTGTGGCGACTTACCACTACTCATGAGGTGGGTAGCAAGGGGGCTTGTCGTATAGAGGCTGGAGTCGACAACGTGTTCAACTACGTCGACCGAACGCCCCATGGACTGCATCTCGGCACAACGACTGCCGGACGTACAGTCTACGCTTCGCTCACCCTTCGTTTAAACTGGGGAAAGAAACTCAATTTTACAACTAACAATAAGTCTAACTTAAATCAAAGAAACAATGAAGAAGATTAAATTCATGATGCTTGCCTTCGTGGCAGCATGTGTGTCTTTCTCGTTTGTCGCTTGTGGCGATGATGATGAGAAAATCGTTGAACGTGAGGTCGTAAAGACCGACACGGTGAAGGTGAAAGAGAGCGACGACACCAACTGGTCTCGCTATCAGAAGATGGTGAACGAACAGGTGAACGCCAAGAAGGCCAAGAGTGGCAACAAGAAGGTCATTCTGCTCGTGGCTTTCGGTTCTACCTGGCAGCAGGCTTTCGATACCTTCGACAAGATTCAGGAAGAATACGATGCCAAGTACAACAAGCAGGGCTACGATGTCTACATGTCGTTCTCTTCAGCCATCTGCATCACACAGGCTGCCGCCGGCGAGAATGTCGAGAATCCCGACCAGCCAGCTGAGGTGCGTCTGTACTTTGATCCCGAACACTGGCTCACTGCTTTCGGTCTGGCTGCTTATGAGGAAATTGTTGTACAGTCGCTGCAGGTCATTCCTGGTGAGGAGTTCCGTCGTGTGCGTGACTCATACGTGAAGGACTTCATGAACAACAAGAACGGCGACTTCACCGAGGACTATCTGCACAGCATCGACAAGAAGGTGGCCGTGGGCCGTCCGCTGATGGGCGAGAAGAGCGACGAGCAGGACGATGTGAAGGAACTGGCCGATGTCCTCTTCGCTGAGAGCGACGTGAAGGCAGCTCTGAAGGATAACGGTCTGGTGGTCTTCATGGGACACGGTAACCCCGAAGGCTATGACTACTATGGTGCCAATGCCCGTTATACTGAACTGCAGGAGGATTTGCAGAAGCTGGCTCCGAAGCAATTCTATGTGGGTACGGTAGACATGCCTGGCAATTATGTGGAAGACGTTCTGGAGGATGTAAAAGGCGACGGTCATACCAACAACAACGTGCAGCTCTACCCGCTGATGTCTATCGCCGGCGACCATGCCCACAACGACATGGCCGACCCTGAGGATGAAGAGAGTTGGTTCAGCATGTTCTGTGCCGCAGGTTTCACTAATACAAAGGCTTATGAAACCAACTATCCCAAGGCTGAGGCTTGCTATAAGAAGTATGTTGAGGGAACCGACTACATTCCTGCTTTGGCCGAGCGTTCTGCCGTCCGCAAGTTGTGGATGAAGCACACTGACGATGCCATCGATGCCATCAAGAATGGCAAGGGCATGTCGACTCCTGTTACAGAGGTTGAGGAGGAAGAATAATCGTATGGGTAACAAACTTTTTTTGGCTCTTTTGGCAGTGCTTCTTTCGGGAGGCACTGCTTTTTCGCAAATCCATAGAATGGAAAAGGGTGACTCGGCTATGACCAGTCGCACCTATAGCCTCAATCCCGTGGTTGTCACCGGCTCTGGCCATCACCAGCGACTGAAGAGTACTGCTACACCCGTCCGTGTGCTCTCGGCACAGGAGATTCGTGAGCAGGGCATCACGACCTTCGAGGATGCTCTCGTCCGCATGCTGCCCCAGGCTTCGATGGCCCCTTCTTCGATGGGAACCTTCCTCCGTCTGAACGGCCTTGGCAACAAGTACATCCTCATCCTTATCAACGGTCAGAAACTTTCAGGCGACATCTCGAACAATGTCGACCTGAGCCGTATCGACATGGCGCGTGTCAAGCGCATTGAGGTGCTCGACGGTGCAGCCTCGTCGCTCTATGGCAGCGATGCCATCGGTGGTGTCATCAACATCATTACCGACGAGTCCACCCGTTCCCTATGTAGCGCTTCCAACACTACGACCGTGAGCGGCTACGGAAAGCTCACGGAGAGCGTGACACTCGATGTCTATAAGAACGGCTTCGGCTCCTACACCTCGTTCACCCACGACCGTGCTGACAGCTACCAGAACAGTGGCCTGGAATATCAAAAAGGCTCGGAAACGGCGACGCAGCCCACCATTGCCCCCCTCTTCACGGGCTATCGCTCCAATTTCGTCAGCCAGAAGTTCACATGGTCGCCGACACGCCACTTGGCTTTCAATGCAGGCATCAGCTACAACCACAAGATCACCGACCGCCCCGACACCCAATCCGATATTGCCGGTGGCACCGACTACGAGATGCGCTACAAGGGCCTGCGCTGGACTGTTGGTGGCATCTATAAGTTCGACCGCCGCAACTCCCTGCAGGCCGACTTGACCATCGACCGTTTCCGTTACGGCAAACAGTACGATGTGGCCACGAAGACTAACACCGTGGGCGACTACGTGCAGTCGAAGAAACAGCGCACCGCAGAGCGGCAGGTGAAGGCCATCCTTGGCCTGACTCCGAACGGCACCACCATCGTGGGCACCGACTGGCGATTGGACAAACTGCTAACCGCCACAGGCAACATCGACCAGGAAACCTACGACCTGGCTTATTATGCACAGCACGAAGAGCCATTCCTTGACCACTTTACAGTCACCGTAGGTACTCGCTACGACTATCACAAGACTTTCGGCAACCATGTTACGCCCAAGGTCGCGCTGATGGGGTCGTTCGGTTCTTTCAATCTTCGTGCTACTTATTCGGCAGGCTTTCGCGCCCCCGGTCTCGACGAACTCTATTACCACTACTTCGCCGTGAACCGTGGCAAGGCACAGATCAGTTTCGGAAACCGTGACCTGAAACCTGAAAAGAGCAACTACTTTGCCCTGAATGCCGAATATCGCAGCGACTTGTTGGCAGTCAGTCTCACTGGCTATCTGAACCGTATCAGCGACATGGTGGTGAAACAGAATATCGACGTGGACGACCCGACCCGAAAGATGCTGATGAAGGAGTTTCCTGAAATGACCCAGGAGCAGGCCGACAAGATGGTGTCATACGCCTGCTATCAAAACAGTGATGAAGGTGATGTGAAAGGCTTCCAGCTCAACATCTCCGCCAACCTCTTGCGCGGCTTCAACCTCTCTGCCAACTACGCCTATACTTACGCCCGTACCAAGTCTGGCGAGGAGTGGAATGTTCTGGAGCGTAGCATCCGGCATGCTGCCACCATTGCTGCCAACTATCACCATACGTGGGGACGTTATGGACTGAACGTCAACCTCAATGGGCGTCTGCAGTCGAAGACTTACTATACGGGCAGCTACGAGGATGCCCCCGGCTACGGAATCTGGAATCTGAACACCACTCACAGTTTTGATATAGCAAAGTGGGTCTATTTGGAGCCGAGTCTTGGCATCGACAATATTTTCGACCGTGTTGACCGCCGCATAGACTCATCCGCCCGTAAATATGCTCTCTATTCTCCCGGTCGTATGTTTATAGTGGGGCTGAAAGTGAAATTCAAAAACTGAAGCACCAATATTGGAAATTTCAAGTCGTGAAACTGTTCTTATGATTTCCAAATGGATATAAAGAAGAGAGCCGTTGTGGCTCTCTTCTTATACAATTGCAGAAAGATGGGATTTCTTACAGTTTCAGATCCTTCTTGATTTGTTCGATCTTCTCTTCGGCGGCCTTTGTGCAACGCTCGTAGTCGGCAGCAGCAGCGAAAGAGGGATCCTTGATTTCGGTGTAGAACTTGATCTTTGGCTCGGTGCCGGAAGGACGCACGCTAATCTTCGTTCCGTCCTCGCAGAACCACTGTAGTACGTTGCTTGTGGTGGGCATGTTGAGCTTCTCCACAGAGCCGTCGGCTTTCTTGGCTTCCAGAGTCTGATAGTCTTTTACGAGGCAAACCTTCGAACCGCCCAGCTCCTTTGGAGGATTGGCGCGGAAGTCGGTCATCATCTGCTTGATCTCGTCGGCACCGCTCTTGCCGGGCTTCACCACGTTGATTGTAGCTTCCTTAGAGAAACCGTATTCGGCGTAGATGTTCATGAGCAGGTCGTAGAGGGTCATGCCGTTGTCCTTTGCCCAGGCTGCAATCTCGCAGATAAGGCAGATGGATGCGGGTGAATCCTTGTCGCGTACTTTGTCGAACGGCAGGAATCCGAAGCTTTCCTCACCGCCGCCGATGTACTTCTGCTTGCCTTCGCTGATGCGAATCTCGTTGGCAATCCACTTGAAGCCTGTGTAGCAGTCGCGCAGTTCCACACCGTTCTTCTTGGCAATCTCGGCAATGACCTCGGTGGTGACGATGGTCTTCACGAGGAACTCGTTGCCCTTCAGCTGGCCGAGCTTCTTCTTGTTGGCGATGATGTACCAGCAGAACATCATGCAGGTCTGGTTGCCGTTGAGAATTTCCCACTCGCCTTTTGCGTTGCGGCAGACGATGGCGAGACGGTCGGCATCGGGGTCGCTGGCAATAACGAGGTCGGCATTCAGACGGGTGCCCAACTTCATGCCTAAGGTCATGGCCTCGGCATTTTCGGGGTTAGGAGATACAACGGTGGGGAAGTTGCCGTCGATGACCATCTGCTCGGGCACTACGTGGATGTTCTGGAATCCCCATGAGCGCAGAGCCTCGGGAATGATGACGCGGCCTGTGCCGTGCATGGGCGAGTAGACAATGTTCAGGTCCTTGTGACGGAGAATCACGTCCTGGTCAACCATGGCCTCTTTCACTGCCTGCAGGTAGTCCCAGTCCATTTCGCCACCGATGATGTCGATAAGCTCTTTGTTGCCCTCGAACTTCACGTCGTCGATTTGCACTTTGTTCACCTCGTCGATGATACCCTTGTCGTGAGGAGCCAGCACCTGTGCGCCGTCGTCCCAGTAGGCTTTGTAGCCATTGTACTCGCGGGGGTTGTGTGAGGCTGTGACGTTCACGCCTGCCTGTGCGCCGAGCTGACGGATGGCAAACGAGATCTCAGGGGTGGGGCGAAGGCTCTCGAAGAGATAAACCTTGATGCCGTTGGCCGAGAAAATGTCGGCAACAGTCTCGGCAAACATGCGGCCATTGTTGCGGCAGTCGTGTCCGACGACCACTGCGGGCTGGATGTTGGGGAATGCTTTATTGATATAGTTGGCAAAGCCTTGGGTGGCCATGCCTACGATGTACTTGTTCATGCGGTTGGTGCCGGCACCCATGATGCCGCGCAGGCCGCCTGTTCCAAATTCGAGATTCTGGTAGAAAGCGTCAATCAGTGCTGTCTTGTCCTCGTTGTCGAGCATTGCCTGAACTTCCTTGCGTGTCTCCTCGTCAAAGGCTGGAGTGAGCCACTGCTTTGCCTGTGCCTCGCACTGTGCAATAAGCTGAGCGTTATTTTCCATAATTGTAATAGAATTAGTGAGTGATTTGTTTGAAATGTTTCTTTTAAATACTGATTGACAAAGTTACAAATAAATATAAAAACGAAAGAATGAAAGACAGAAAAAATGGGAGGCTATGCCGCGAAAGTGGTCTTTTTTCAACTTTTTTAGCAATAGTCTCCCGTTTTTGTTGGTGATTTGTTCGTGTTTCCTACTTCTTCAGGAGTCGGTCTATTTCATCGAATTGTTTGCCCATGTTCAGGTTGAGGTAGATGCGATAGAGTGCCGGCCCCCATTTTTCCTTTTCGTTCGGCATCAGTTGGCGGTAGTGTTCCATGTAGGGACGGGCTTTCTGATACAGTTGTTGCAACTGTTTCTTGTCCTTTCGCTCGTCGAGTTGCAGGGCAAGGTTGATGTAGCAGGTGCCTGCGTTGAAATAGGCCTCGGCATACTGGCTATTGAACTTTATGATGCAGTCGCTGACATCGATGCATTCGGTGTAGCGTTCCATGCGGAGCAGGGTGGTGGATTTGGCGAAGTAGTAGATGGTACAGGTGTCGCAGGCGGCTATGGCCGCATCCGTGGTGGCCAATGCTTTTTCGAGTTCGCCCTGCTGGGTGTAGGCATCCATGAGCCGGGGGAAGAAATAGCCAAAGGTGGGATAGCGGCGGAAGCCTTCTTCGAGTGTCTTGATGTATAGCTCCTTGTCCTTGAGCCATTGGCGGGCTTCAGCCATGTATTGCAAGGTGAAGTTCGCTTTCGTCGAGTCGCGCAGGGCCAGTTTGCGGTGGCGTAGGGTCAGCACGGCATCGTTCATCTTGAAGGCACTGAAGGTTGCCCAATAGCCTGCTTCGGGCATCCGTTTGTCGGTTTCCGCATAGTTGCGGCCCGTAAAGAGGGGCTGGCGGTCGCAATCGATATAGAGCTCGAAATAGTTGAACGCCTCCTTATAGTTCTCCTTGCGCAGATGATAGGTTCCGGCATTGAAGAGGTTGGGCCGGTAGGTGTTGAGCAGTTCGGCATGCTTCTGCCGGTACTCTGGGGCTACACGGCCTTTCTTGTCGGGGCGCATGTCGATGGAGTCGAGTGCCTCGAGGATGGTGAACATGCGGCGGTTCAGGTTGAAAAATTCGGCTGTGTCCTGTTTCTGTTTCAGGTAGAGCCGTTCGTTGGCGGCAGCATAGAGGCCTCGCACGGCATCGAACCACGTGAGGTAAATCTTCTTGTTATCCTTGTTTACAGACTCTTTCAGCAGACCAGTCATGAGCTGTTCGGCTTTTTCCAAGTCTTTGTCTTTGCCGCTCTTAATGAAAGACCGCGCCTGACTGAGCTCCTTCTTCTGAGCTCTGGTCAGACACGGTGTTATCATTAGTAAGAGGAGCAAAGCAGTTGTGAAGTGCTTTGTCATTTAAGATTCTTAAAGGGTTGGTTTTATTGGTTGAGGAGTTTCTCCATCTCGTCGGCCTTCTCCTTATTCTCGAGGGCGTAGTAGATCTGATAGAGAGGATAAGCCCACTTCACTTTCTCGCTGTCGGGGTCAAGCTCGCGGGCACGCTCCAAGAAGGTCAGGGCATCAGCCAGAATGGCTTTCACCTTGTCGGCATCTTCTTTCTTCAGGCCACCAGTGTTCTTGTCGGCCAGCTGATCCTTCAGACCAATAGCCTTTGAGTTAAGGCAAACACCGGCGTTGAAGACGCACTGCACAAACTCAGGATCGATTTCGATAGCCTTCTTGTAGGACTCAACGGCAGCATCCCATTCGCTCTGGTTCATCTGTACCTCGCCTTTCACGGCCCATGCCATCTTGTTCTGGGGGTCGAGGGCAACCTCTTCATCAGCCCAAGCTTTCATTGCGGAAACGTTGTTGGCGTGTGAGTAGTAATCCATGAGCAGGTTGAAGTAGCGGGCCTCTGAGGGGTCTTCCTTGTGCAAGTCCTTCAGCATCTTCACGTATGCGACAGAGTCTTCCTGGGTCTTCATGCTCTCTTTCTTCGAGAACAGCATGATCTCCATGGCCTCGCCTGCCTTGCTGGGATCTTCAGCGGTGAGGGTTGCAAACTTCTCGGCTTCGGGATAGTTGTGCATCTGGTAAGCCAGAATGGATGCATAGTAGGCAATGTCATAGTAGAAGGGATCTTTGGGGAAGTCCTTCACCTCGGCGAAGATGGGGGTGTTCTTCATGTCAAGATAGTACTTCCATGCCTTAATGGCATTCTCATTGTCCTTCTTGTCCTGATAAAAATACTGTCCGGCCTGAACGAGGGCGATACCGAAGGTCTTGTACTTCGTCTGGGCGGCGGCACGGTACTTCAGCTTCACCTTTCCTTTCTCGTCGGGCTGCTGGTCGAGTTCATCGCATTTCAGAACGGCTTCCCAAGTGGCGATAGCTGCGGTGTGCAGGCCCAATGTGTCATAAGGGTTTTTGCTGACATTGCTCTCAATTTGCTTTGTCTGTATGGCGGAGAACTTTCCGTGCATGATTTCACTCTGCAAATTCCAAGCACCTTTTTTGTCGAGAGTCTCGCTTGAGGTTAGTGCAGGAGCCAGTGTCTGGGCTGCTTGGTCAAACTCACCCTTGCCCATCAGCTTTTTAGCTTCTTTTACAAGGGCGTCCTGAGCGAAGGCCGTTGTGGCAGCTGCTGCCATGAGGGCCATCATCATCATTTTTTTCATGTTCTTACTTATTTTTGGTTAAACTGTTAGTTATTGATTGTTGTCGTCGTCAAAGTCGGTGGTTACGTCGGCCTCGAAATCATCGGTGGGCGTGGCATCGGTCGTCTCAAGCTCGGTGACATTCTCCTCGTCTGAAATTTCTTCGACAATATCCTCTTCTTCGACAGAGCTGATCACCTTGCAGACGGAAGCGATGGTGTCGTTCTTCTTCGTCAGGTTGATAAGGCGTACACCTTGTGTGGCACGGCCCATCACACGGACATCGGCCACTTTCAGACGGATGAGAATACCGCTCTTGTTGATGATCATGAGGTCGTTCTCGTCGGTCACAACCTTGATGGTTACCAGTCGGCCCGTCTTTTCGGTCACAGCCAGAGTCTTCACGCCCTTGGTGCCGCGTGCCGTCTTGCGATAGTCCTCAATGTCGGTGCGCTTGCCGTAGCCATTCTCTGAGACGACCATAATGGTCTCAGTGGCGGGATCGTTGACGCATACCATGCCGACCACCTCGTCGTCGCCACCGTCGAGACGCATGCCGATGACACCCGTGGACACACGACCCATGGCACGCACCTGATCCTCGTTGAAGCGAACGGCTCGGCCATTGCGGTTGGCCATGATAATCTCGTTGTTGCCGTTGGTGAGTCGCACGCTGACCACTTCGTCGCCCTCATTGATGTTGATGGCAATGACACCATTGGTGCGCGGACGGCTATAGGCTTCCAGACAGGTCTTCTTCACGATGCCCTGCTTGGTGGCAAACATCACGTAGTGGCTGTTCAGGAATTCCTCGTCGTCGAATTTCTTGATGCGGAGAACGGCATTGATGGCATCGTCAGGCTCGATGTTGAGCATGTTCTGGATGGCGCGGCCCTTCGAGTTCTTGTCGCCTTCGGGTATCTCGTAGCACTTCTGCCAGTAGCAGCGTCCCTTCTGGGTGAAGAAGAGCAGCGTGTTGTGCATCGTGGCAGGATAGATGTATTCGGTGAAGTCGTTGTCGCGATGGCGGGCGGCCTTGGCACCTACGCCGCCGCGAGCCTGCTCATGGAACTCGGAAAGCGGCGTGCGCTTGATATAGCCCATGTGCGAAATGGTGATGACAACAGAGTCGTCGGGATAGAAGTCCTCTGCGTTGAACTCATGGTCGAAGGGGATGATTTCGGTCTTGCGGTCGTCTCCATACTTCTCCTTCACCTCGTTCAGGTCGTCTTTCATCACCTGCTTGCAACGCTCGGGGTTGTTCAGAATCTCTTCCAAGTCGGCAATGAGCTTCATCAGGTCGTCGTACTCCTGATGGAGCTGGTCGACACGCAGGCCCGTCAACTGGCTCAGACGCATGTCGACAATCGCCTTCGACTGAAGCTCGTCGAGATCGAAGCGCTTTTCCAGGTTGCGCTGGGCATCGGTGGGCGTGGCCGACTGACGGATGATGTGGACCACCTCGTCGATATTGTTCACGGCAATGATTAAGCCCTCCAAGATGTGGGCGCGTTCCTTTGCCTTCTTCAGGTCGTACTGGGTACGGCGGATGGTCACGTCGTGACGGTGCTCAATGAAGTAGCGGATGCACTCACGGAGCGAAAGGAGTTTCGGACGCAAGCGCACACCGTCGCCTGTCTTGATGGGTACCAAGGCGATGTTGTTCACCGAGAATGAGCTTTGCAGGGCGGTCATCTTGAAAAGTTTGTTCAAAATGACATTGGCGTTGGCGTCGCGCTTCACGTCGACCACGATACGCATGCCCTGACGGCCTGACTCGTCGTTGACGTTGGAGATGCCTTCAATCTTGTGCTGGGTTGCCAGATCGGCAATGTAAGCCACAAGGTCAGCCTTGTTGACACCGTATGGGATTTCGGTGACCACAATCTTGTCGTGGGTCTCACCGCTCTCAATCTCTGCCTTGGCACGCATGACGATGCGTCCGCGTCCTGTTTCATAGGCATCGCGAACACCCTGCAAACCATAGATATAGGCACCAGTGGGGAAGTCGGGGCCGGGGATGTATTGCATCAGCCCTTCGGTGTCAATCTCAGGATTGTCGATGAAGGCGCAGCATCCGTCGATGACTTCGCGCAGGTTGTGGGTTGGCATGTTGGTGGCCATACCCACAGCAATGCCATTGCCGCCATTCACGAGCAGATTGGGCACTTTGGTAGGCATGACACTCGGCTCAACGAGCGTGTTGTCGAAGTTGGGGTCCATGTCGACCGTGTCTTTGTCAAGGTCGTCCATGATGTGTTCGCCCATCTTGGAAAGGCGGCACTCAGTGTAACGCATGGCAGCGGGAGAGTCGCCGTCGACGGAACCAAAGTTACCCTGACCGTCAACCAACATGTAGCGCATGTTCCATTCCTGTCCCATGCGGACAAGTGCTCCGTAAACAGAAGAGTCGCCGTGGGGGTGATACTTACCCAGCACCTCACCGACGACACGGGCGCACTTCTTATGTGGTTTGTCGCTTGTATTGCCAATGCCCATCATACCGTAGAGAATACGGCGGTGTACGGGCTTAAATCCATCACGAACATCGGGGAGGGCGCGAGCCACGATGACCGACATAGAATAGTCGATGTAGGATGACTTCATTTCCTCCTCAATGTTAATCTTTAGAATTCTGTCGTTGTCGAACGTTTGATCCATTATTGTCCTTTATGTTTGTAAATTTGGGCAAAAATTGCGTTTAAGGCCATTTTAAGCCACGCTGACGCATTTTGCCCTTTTCATTTCAGCCTACAAAAGTACTATATTTTTAGGAGAAACGAAAGGATTTAAGCAATTTTAAACGTATGTTGCCTATAAGTCCGGGAGTGTCTGGCTTTACCATCGGGAGTGTCTGGCTTTGCCATTAGGAGCGTCTGGCTTTACTACCGGGAGTATTTGGCATTCCTACTATTCGAACAAGTGTTCGGTCTCCTCAATCTCTTCACAGTCGAACCATTCGGTCAGCTTGGCCTTTGCCTGTTCCTGAATGGTGGGGTCTATGTCAGTCCACACCATTTTCAGCACATAGATGAGAACGGCCAAGTCGTCGGTAAGTCCTGCGATGGGGATGGCATCGGGCACGACATCGAGCGGGCTAATCAGGTAGCCCAAGGCACCGATGATAAGGGCTTTGTTCTTGACACTGATCTTATCGCTCTTCAGCGAGTAGTACAGGATGAGTGCTGCATAGACAAGTTTACTACCGGCACGTTTGGCAACGCGCGAAATCTTCTCGATGAAGTCCTTCTGCGTGAACTTGTTGGAGTAACTCATGAAATCGGGTAATTCCATATATAGCTATTTTTTATTGTTAATTCGAATGATACGTATTCCCGTGTGTGACGGGTGTTTCGAGAGGTATTCATGGAGGGTCATGGGTTCGAGCACCACTTTTTTATGGAGCTGCGATGCATTGAGCAGATGAAGCTCACCCTGTTTCCAGACGGCAAAGCCCAAATGGGCAATGTCGAGGCCCGGTTTGGAGCAGGTGATGGCAATGATGTCGCCGCTTTTCACACTGTTCCTGAGCGCAGCTGAGTTTTTGACCTCCGATTTGGGGATATAACGATATTGCCTGCCTGTCAGTGCGCGTTCCTGATCTGCGATTTTCTGTAGGAACTCAGGATGTTTCTTCAAGGCAGAGTATGCATTGGGATGCTGGCTCATATAATTGATCTTGAGCCGTTGGACAGCAGTGAAGGGGGCCGTTTTCTTTTGTACTTCCGTGACAAGCCCCATCTGGCTTTTATCCTCAATCCAGTCGCTGAAATAGTGGAGCCGGCTGGTGTATCCGTCCAGCTTGCCTTTCCTGTAGCGAAGCTGGCGCAACATGTCGCAATAGTCGTTGAATGTCTTCTTGCCATTTTGGGTACAGAGAACCAGGGCGGTGACGGTCTCAATGAGTGTCGTGCAATCCAGTTCCCGTGTATTGACGACAAGCTGCTCATCGTCGTTGACTTCAAGCGTGTGGGCGACGTAGGGCCGTCCGATGAACCTGTTGGCAAAATAGAGCGTTGAGGCCTGCCCGTCCTTCAGAAGCGAGACAATCTCGGCACTGTCGGAAGGGGTATAGGTGACCTCTGTTGAAAGGTGGACAGTCGTCTGCCCCTCGGCATTCGTCAGCCACCATCCACCTGACAATATCATCAATAAGAATAGTAGTCGTCTCATTTCTTTTTACGGTATTTCTTTTTCAGGCCGAAGTTGTAACCGACGTATATATTCATGCTTCCGAAAGTGTTATTTGTCGAGAAGCGCGATTCCAGATAGAAGTTGGAGCGTATGATGGCACTGAAGCCCGCATACCATCTCATGTTGTTGTAGACAAGACCGAAACGCCCGATGAGGTTGGGATTGAACTTCGTGAGCGAAAAGTGCCGCTTGTCGGGGTCACCTCCCGTTTCGCCTGTACTCTGTTTGTAGGCCAAGGCCAACTGACCACTGGCGCAGAACAACCATCTGGGGGCAAAAACCCAGTTGTAAGCATAGCCTCCCGATATGCTGGCATCGTAGTGGTTTGCCGATTTGAACATAAGTCCCGAGTCAAGTTTCACTTCTTCGTTGGGCAGATGCTCGTCTATCAGCTCCTGTAGTCTCTCGTAGTCGAAGTCGAGCGAGTTTTGGGTGAAGCCGATTCCCGCCAGCCATGAGCCGCAGCTGATTTTCTGGCAGGTGCTTTGCGCAAAAGCGGCTGGATAGGAGAAGCGCCCGTGGTTGAAAATATAGTAGATGTTGAATCCCGTAATGCCGGCCTTGATGCCGTCGAAGGGAACGTTTTCCACCATCCGCTCCTTCAGCAAGCTGCCAATTGAGACATTGCGCAGTTTGTAGTCGCTGCCCGTATGTCGATAGAACAGGTCGATGCCTATTTGTGAACTGTAGATGCTCAGGTCTATCTCTGTCTTGATGCTGTTGAAATTGTTGTGGCCTAATTTAAAGGTGTAGCCTCCGAAGAACCATTTCCATCCGAAATAGGGGCCCAACTTGAAACTTCCGTCAGGTGCAAAGCTGATGGACTGTTTGTTGTCGGCACTGCGGAGGGTGTAGAAATCGTAGGTGTATGTGGCTTGGAGCATCACGGTAAACAGGTAGTGCTGTGGCTCGATATAGGCAGTGTCTAAACGGTCGAACCCTCTGATGATACGGCGCACCTCGCTAATCTCTTGCTCCTCAGACCATGAGGTCAGGGGGAACAAGGTTAACCATAACAGTGTTGCCAGTATCGTTGATACAACCTTCATTCTTTCAGAATTTGCCAAGTATGCGGTCCATGGCCCAGTTGACAGGCGTTGCCGAAACGCTGGTACATTTGCACACGGCTAACCCCTGTAAATGCTCAATGACATTCTTGATAAGGGGATATTGCACGTAGGGAGGGTTCGGCACGCTGATGGTCTCTGTACCCTCGCTGGTATGCAGTTCTATAGGCGCATAGTCGAAAACCGAGAAACGCAGCGAACCGTGGTCGCCAATGAGCTGGATGCTGTCTTCGCGTGCGGAATCGTGGGCTACAAAGCACCATGACCCCGAACCGGGAAGCCCGTTCTCGAAGCGGAAGATGGCACTCACGGAGTCCTCGGCCTTATAGAGACCGCCACGGTTGGCACAGATGCCACGGGCTTCGAGGATGACACCGAACATCTCCTGAAGCAAGTCGAGCTGATGGGGGGCCAGATCGTAGAAATAGCCGCCACCGGCAATGTCGGGCTGCAGTCGCCAAGGGAGATTCTCAGGATGGGCATAGTCGAGTTCGCGGGGCGGCACGGCAAAGCGCACCTGCACGTTGATAATTTTGCCGATAACACCTTGGCTGACAATATCCTTCACACGTTGGAAATAGGGAAGATAGCGGCGATAGTAGGCCACGAAGCAAGGAACGCCCGTCTGCTCGCTGATACGGTTCACACGGGCACAGTCGTCGTAGCTGGCTGCAAGGGGCTTCTCTACATAGACAGGCTTGCCCGCTTTCATCGACATGATGGCAAAAGTGGCATGACTGGAGGGCGGCGTGGCTACATAGACGGCATTCACCTCAGGATCGTCAATCAGTTTCTGGGCATCAGTGTACCACCGGGAAATGCCATGTCGCTCGGCGTAATGACGTGCTTTCTGCTCAGAACGGCTCATCACAGCGACAATGCTCGAACCCTCCACTTCGTTAAAGGCGGGGCCGCTTTTCTTTTCGGTCACCTCGCCGCAGCCAATGAATCCCCATTTCAAGATTTTCATTCTTTGCCTTGTTTTTTGTGAAATGTCATATGCGAAAAACAATGCAAAGGTATAAAAGAGTTAGGAGTTAAGAGTTAGGAGTTAAAAGTTTTTCTTGATGGTTAATTTTATTTAACTCCTAACTTCCAACTCCTGACTCCTGATTTCCGGCTTCTATTTGTAGTGTTTGCTTTTATTTGTAGAGGTATCGCTTGATGCTCTTTTTGGGTGTTTTCTCAAATTCCTCCTCGTAGATTTCCATTTCGGAGATCTTCTCGTAGGCGGGAAGCATCTGGTTCATGGTGTTGCGATTCTGTTCCATGACATCCTCCAAGTCTTTCTTCGAGAAGTTCATGCTGCGTGCCTCGTCGAGGTCAGGATGCACAAGTGCCACGAGCTTGTTCTCGCGTTGCACCACGATGCTCTCGACCACCATGGGCATGGAGTTGAGCTTGTCCTCGATTTCCTCAGGGTAGATGTTCTGGCCGTTGGCACCAAGCAGCATGTTCTTGCAACGCCCGTTGATGAACACGTTGCCGTCGCTGTCCATTGTGCCTAAGTCGCCCGTGTGGTACCAGCCGTCCTTGTCAATGGTGTGCTTGGTGGCTTCATCGTTCTTGTAGTAGCCCAGCATCACGTTCATACCACGGGCCAGAATCTCGCCGGGGGTGTTCTCGGGGTCGGTAGAGTCGATTCTCACCTCCATGTTCTTGGCTGCACGTCCGCAGGAGCCTGGCACAAATTCACGCCAGTCGGCATAGCAGATGATGGGGGCGCACTCTGTAGCGCCATAGCCCACGGTATAGGGGAAGTTGATGCGGTGTAGGAACTGCTCCACTTCCTGGTTGACACCGGCACCGCCAATGATGACCTCGAAGAACTTGCCACCGAAGGCTTTCACCACCTCTTTGCAAATCATCTCGCGTACTTTCTTCGAGATGACGGGCATGCCCAGCAACAGGCGCATACGGTTGTTCTGAATCTTGGGGAACACCTTCTTGCGGATAATCTTCTCGATGACCAGAGGCACGGCAATGATGATGGCTGGCTTAATGTCGGCAAAGGCTTGGGCGATGATGGCCGGAGATGGGATGCGGTTCAGGTAGTAGACGTGGCAACCTTTCAGGACCTCATAGATAAACTCGAAGGCCATGCCGTACATGTGGGCCATGGGCAGGATGCTGATGACATTCTCGCCCGGACCGACTTTGTTGCCCATCACAGAGCATGCAAAATCGTAGTTGGACCACAGGGCGCGATAGGGAATCATGACACCTTTGGAGAAGCCCGTCGTACCGCTGGTGTAGTTGATGAGTGCCAGTTCGTCGGGGTTTTGCTCGTGATAGTAGCTGACGTGCTCCTTGCGGAAGTACTTGGGGAACTTCTTGCCGTAAAGCTCGTTCAGGTGTTCACGGGCGTATGTCAGCTTGTCGGTGCGGCTCACGATGAGCGAATAGTCGGTATTACTGATGACGCCCTCCAGATTGGGCATTTGCTGTGGGTCGATGATAGAGGCCACATGGTCGCCCACGAAGAGGATGCGGGCATCGGAATGGTTCACGATGTTGTGAATCTGGTCGGCCATGAACTCATGCAGAATAGGCACTGCCACGCAACCGTATGTCAACGTGGCAAGGAAGGCAGCGGCCCATTGGCTGCTGTTGCGTCCGCAGAGTGCTATCTTGTCGCCCTTCTTTATACCGGAATTCTCAAAGAGAATATGCAGCTTTTCTATTTTTCGGGCCACATCATGATATTGGAGCGTCTGGCCTTTATAGTCGGTCAGCGCGTCAGCATCCCAGTTCTTGATGATGCTTTTCTCGATGAGCTCGTTAAAGCTTGGTATTTTTTCCATAGTTTATGATTGGTAAAGGTATCTTTTGATGCTTTTCTTTGGTGTCTTGGCAAACTCTTCTTTGTGTAGTCTGATGGAGGTTAGCCGGCTGTAGGTGGGAAGCATCTGGTTGATGGCGTTGCGATTCTGTTCCATGATGCTCTCAAGCTCTTCTTGGCTGAAGTTCATCAGTTCGTCCTGATCGGGATAGACCAGTGCCACCAGTTTCTCGCCTTCCTGAATGACAACGCTCTCAGCGACCATCGGCATGGAGTTGAGTTTGTCCTCAATTTCCTCGGGGTAGATGTTCTGTCCGTTGGCACCGAGCAGCATGTTCTTGATTCGTCCGCGAATGAAGATGTTGCCGTCGGAATCCATTGTGCCCAAGTCGCCCGTGTGGTACCATCCTTCGTCGTCGAGGGCTTCGCGTGTGGCTTCCTCGTTTTTGTAGTAGCCCAGCATCACATTCGTGCCACGGGCCAGAATCTCGCCCGGAATGTTGCGTGGGTCGCTGCTGGCAATACACACTTCCATGTTGTCGATGGCCTTGCCACACGATCCGCTCACGAACTCGTGCCAGTCGCGATAGCTGATCAGGGGAGAGCACTCGGTGGCTCCATAGCCCACAGTGATGGGGAAGCCGATGGACATGAGGAACTGCTCGACCTCCTTGGACAGGGGGGCGCCGCCAACAATCACCTCATAGGCTTTGCCACCGAAAGCGGCATAGACCTGTTCGCAAATTTTCTCCTTCACCTTGTTCGAGATGATGGGCATCGAGAGCAGCAGTTTCATGCGGTTGCTCTGAATGATGGGGAACACCTTCTTGCGGATGATCTTTTCGATGATGAGCGGCACGGAGATGACGATGGCCGGCTGTACGTCGGTGAAAGCCTTGGCAATGAGGGTAGGGGAGGGCAGACGGTTCAAGAAGAAAAGATGACTGCCGTTACAGAATCCGAAAAGGAATTCAATGGAAAGGCCATACATGTGGGCCATGGGTAGGATGTCGAGTACAGGACTACCCGGCTTGACGACCTTGCCTAATCGGCGCAGGCAGAAATCCACATTGCCCCAAAGACCGCGATAAGGCAGCATGACACCCTTTGAAAATCCCGTGGTGCCACTGGTGTAGTTGATGAGTGCCATCTCGTGTGGGGTGTCCTCATGGAAGTTGATGTGCTCCTTGCGGAAAGCCCGGGGATACTTAATGCCGAACATATAATTAAGATGTTCGCGTGCGTAGGTGAGCTTTTCCGAGTATGAGACCATCAGCGAGAAGTCGGGGAGGTTGAAGATGCCTTCCAAATGGGGCATCGCTGTGGGGTCAATCTCCTTGGCAACATAGTCGCCGACGAAAAGAAGACGCGACTCCGAATGGTTCACGATGTTGTGAATCTGTTCGGCGTTGAACTCATGGAGAATGGGTACTGCTACGGCACCGTAGGTCAGCGTGGCCAGAAAGGTGACGGCCCAGTGGGCTGAGTTGCGTCCACAGATGGCAATCTTGTCGCCTTTCTGAATACCGCAGTTTTCAAACATGATGTGCAGCTTCTCAATCTTGCGTGCCACATCGTGGTATTGAAGTGTCTGTCCTTGATAGTCGGTGAGCGCATCGGCATCCCAATTTTTAAGGATGGCAGTTTTTATGTATTGGTTGAAACTTGAACCGGTTTCCATTGCACAGAATACAAAAATTTGTGCAAAGGTAATTTGTTTTCTGCACATCCGCAAATTTTTTGTGCAGATTTTTTCGAGAAAAATAATATTCGTGTAAATTATGCCTATTTTGCGGTGTAACCGAACATAAAAAAGGATTTATTTGTGAGAACAGAAAAAAAAACGTACTTTTGCAGAACCAAAAATACATATTATTGACATGAAACGTGTACTTGTTACCGGTGGAGCTGGGTTTATTGGCTCCCATCTTTGTGAGAGACTTGTGGCTGATGGAAACGATGTGATCTGTCTTGACAATTTTTATAGCGGCTCGAAAGAGAATGTGTGGCACCTGATAGGAAAGCCCAATTTTGAGCTGGTGCGCCACGATGTCGTCAACCCTTATTGGGCGGAGGTCGATGAAATCTATAACCTGGCTTGCCCGGCATCGCCTATTTATTATCAGCACGATCCGATACAGACCACGAAGACCTCAGTCTTCGGCGCATTCCACATGTTAGGTTTGGCC
This sequence comes from uncultured Prevotella sp., assembly GCA_947302435.1. Classification (GTDB taxonomy): domain Bacteria; phylum Bacteroidota; class Bacteroidia; order Bacteroidales; family Bacteroidaceae; genus Prevotella. The sequence continues at coordinate 48,859 of CAMYVQ010000002.1, forward strand.
CGTCGTACGCATTGCAAGATCCTGCAGTCGTCGACCAGTGAGGTCTATGGCGACCCTAACGTGCATCCGCAGCCAGAGTCTTATTGGGGCAATGTGAACCCCATCGGCGAACGTTCTTGCTACGACGAGGGCAAGCGTTGCGCCGAGACCCTCTTCTTTGACTACCATCGTCTGCATGGTGTCCGCATCAAGGTCATCCGTATCTTCAACACCTACGGTCCGCGTATGGCGGTGAGCGACGGCCGCGTGGTCTCGAACTTTGTGGTGCAGGCCCTGCGTGGTGAGGATATTACGATTTATGGCGACGGACAGCAGACCCGTTCATTCCAATATGTCACCGACCTGATTGAGGGCATGCTGCGTGTCATGTCTACCGGCGACACTTTCACGGGGCCTGTCAATCTGGGCAATCCCGGTGAGTTCACGATGCTGGAACTGGCCGAGCTGGTGCTGAAAAAGATTGGTGGAAAGAGCAAGCTGGTGTTCAAGCCGCTGCCGAATGACGACCCGAAGATGCGCCGTCCCGACATTACGAAGGCAAAGACCGAACTGGGATGGGAGCCTAAAGTGAAACTTGACGAAGGTCTCGACCATATCATCGAGTATTTCCGCGACAAGCTCGATATTCATTAATTCGGTCGTCCTTGGTGCCGGTTTGGCATTTCGCTTATACTTTCATGAGTTCACTCATAATCATATTGCTGACGAACAGGCCTTGACGGGTGAGTCGGAGTCGGTTTCCTGTAAGTTGTAACCGGTTGTCGGCTATGAACCGTTGGGCTTGTTGCAGGCAATAGGCCGCCTGCCCGTCGCTGAGTTGTGCCATGTTGAGCCCTTCGCAAGTGCGAAGAGCCGTCATGACGATGTCGTTATAGCGCGTGTCTTCATCAAGGATCTCCTGTTCAAAGGTGGGGATGTCCCTTTCTATTCCTTCAATATATTGGTTGATGTCGTCGACGTTCCAACGGCGGCAATCCTTGCCGTTATAGCTATGGGCGGCGGCTCCTAACCCGATGTAGGGAGTCTGGTTCCAGTAGCTGCTGTTATGGCGCGAGCGGAAGCCGGGCTTAGCGAAGTTGCTGATCTCATAGTGCTCATAGCCGGATGAAGTCAGGCGGTCGATGAGGCTACTGTACATTTGCAGGCTCAGTTCTTCGTCAATCTCGCTCACGGTTCCGTCTTCCAGCCGTTGGTAGAGTGGGGTGCCCTCTTCGTACATGAGGGCGTAGGCAGACAGGTGTTCCGCGTTGAGATGCAGTGCCCGGTCTATATCCTCCTTCCATTCTTGAAAGGTCTCGTTTGGAAATCCGTACATCAGGTCGATGCTGATGTTCTGAATGCCAGCCTGGCGCAGCCGTTCCATGGCTAAAGGTACCTGCTCTGCCGTGTGCCGGCGGTGCAGAAAGCGCAGCCGCTCGTTGCTGAAAGTCTGTACACCCATGGAAACCCTGTTTACGGGGAGCTGCGACAGAGTCTCAGCAAACGGAACTGTAACGTCGTCGGGGTTGCATTCCATCGTCACCTCCTTGGCATGCTCCAGACCATATACCTTATTTATATATATGAATAGCTGTCGCAGTTGTCCCCCCGTGAGTTGGCTCGGCGTACCGCCACCTATGTAGACCGTTTCTATTCTCTCTCCTCTCTTCTCTCTCCTCTCTCCTCTAAACATCATCTCGTGACATACGGCATCGACGTACCGTTGCCGCAACGCAAGTCCCGTTGTCGAGTAGAACCCGCAATAGATGCAACGGCTCTTGCAAAAAGGTATGTGAATATAAAGGCCTGCCATTTCAGGTACAAAAATACAAAAAACTCATGAAATTGTCACTATGCCCTCTAAATTCCTAATTTTTTTTAATATTTGCAAGTAATCTTTGGCTGTTTGCTCAAAAATGTCTAATTTAGAGGCCGCAAAATAAAAAAGCAAGTAATTAACCAATATTTTATAACTAAAACCTGTAAACTATTATGAAAGTTTATCAGACAAACGAGATTAAGAACATTGCGCTGCTTGGCAGTGCGGGTAGCGGCAAGACGACTCTTGCCGAAGCAATGGTCTACGAGGCTGGCATCATCAAGCGCCGCGGTACCGTAGAGGGTAAGAACACCATGAGCGACTACTTCCCTGTGGAACAGGAGTATGGCTATTCGGTGTTCTCAACTGTTTTTCATGTAGAGTGGAACAATAAGAAGCTGAACATCATCGACTGCCCGGGTAGCGACGACTTCGTGGGAGGTGCCATCACCGCCCTGAACGTCACCGATCAGGCTGTTATCCTTGTGAACGGACAGTACGGCCCCGAAGTGGGTACGATGAATGCTTTCCGCAACACGGAGAAACTGAAGAAGCCCGTTATCTTCCTCGTTAACCAACTGGACCGTGACAACTGTGACTTCGACCAGATTCTGTCCCAGTTGCGTGAGGTCTATGGCCCCAACTGCGTTCCTGTGCAGTATCCTGTGGCTACGGGTGCCGGCTTCAACAGCGTTATCGACGTGCTGCTGATGAAGAAGTACTCTTGGAAGCCCGAGGGTGGCGCTCCCATCATCGAGGATATTCCTGCCGACCAGATGGACAAGGCAATGGAGATGAAGGCCGCTCTGGTGGAGGCTGCTGCCGCCGGCGACGATTCGCTGATGGAGAAGTTCTTCGAGAGCGAGGATCTGTCAGAGGACGAGATGCGTGAGGGCATCCGCAAGGGTCTTGTCACTCGTAGCATCTTCCCTGTGTTCTGCGTATGCTCTGGTAAGGATATGGGCGTTCGTCGTCTGATGGAGTTCTTGGGCAACGTGGTGCCTTTCGTCAGCGAGATGCCTGTGGTCAAGAATGCTGCCGGCAACGATGTTCCCGTCGATTCGTCGGCTCCCACATCGCTCTACTTCTTCAAGACGGGTGTGGAACCCCACATCGGTGAAGTGTCATACTTCAAGGTGATGAGCGGAACGGTGAAGAGCGGCGACGACCTCACCAATGCCGACCGTGGCTCGAAGGAGCGCATCGGTACTTTGTATGCCTGTGCAGGCGCCAACCGTATTCAGGTCGATCAGCTGATGGCCGGCGACATCGGTTGCACCGTGAAACTGAAGGATGTGAAGACGGGCAACACGCTCAATGGCAAGGATGTGGACTGGAAGTTTGACTTCATCAAATATCCTAACTCCAAGTTCTCACGTGCCATCAAGGCTGTCAATGAGTCCGACACCGAGAAGATGATGGCTGCCTTGCAGAAGATGCGTCAGGAAGACCCCACATGGGTGGTCGAGCAGTCGAAGGAGCTTCGCCAGATCATCGTTCATGGTCAGGGTGAGTTCCACCTGCGCACACTGAAATGGCGTATGGAGAACAACGAGAAGATTCAGGTTGAGTACCTGGAGCCGAAGATTCCTTATCGTGAAACCATCTCCAAGATGGCCCGTGCCGACTATCGTCACAAGAAACAGTCGGGTGGTAGTGGACAGTTCGGTGAGGTACACCTCATCATTGAGCCATACGTTGACGGCATGGAAGACCCCGTGAGCTTCACTATCAACGGCCAGGAGTTCAAGATGAATATCAAGGGCAAGGAAGAAGTCGATCTGGAGTGGGGCGGCAAGCTTGTCTTCATCAACAGCGTTGTTGGTGGTGCCATCGATCTGCGCTTCATGCCTGCTATCCTGAAGGGTATCATGCAGCGTATGGAACAGGGTCCGCTCACCGGTTCGTATGCCCGCGACGTGCGTGTCATCGTCTACGATGGCAAGATGCACCCCGTTGACTCGAACGAACTTTCGTTCATGCTCGCTGCCCGCAACGCCTTCTCGGCTGCCTTTCGCGAGGCCGGTCCAAAGGTGCTCGAACCTATCTACGATCTCGAAGTGCTGGTTCCCGCCGACTACATGGGCGATGTGATGAGTGACCTGCAGGGTCGTCGTGCCATCATCATGGGCATGGACTCTGAGGCAGGCTATCAGAAGCTTTCTGCCAAGATTCCTCTCAAGGAGCTGTCGAGCTACTCAATCGCACTGAGCTCTATCACTGGCGGTCGTGCTTCGTTCTCCACGAAGTTCGCTTCCTACGAGCTCGTTCCGAACGACATCCAGCAGCAGCTCATCAAGGAGCACGAGGCCGAGATGAAGGAAGAAGATTAATCTCCTTTATAAATTTCAATCAAAAAGCGGTTTGCATTCATCTTGCAAACCGCTTTTTTATGTGATACTGTCAAAAACAAATATTTTGCTTTCCAAATAATTGGAAATTGATAAATAAAATGTAATTTTGCAGTCTGATACAAAAACCAAACGTGACAATCTATCTGTTTTATGATGAAAAAAAGACTTTTTTCCGTACTTGTGGCATCGGCTGCAAGTAGTCTCCTGTTTGGAGAAGTAAACGACTCCCTGTCCCTGCAGGAAGTCGTAGTGACTGGAACACGCACCGCCACGGACATTCGCCATCTGCCCATGACGGTGACAGTCATCGGAAGGGAGAAACTGACGGAACAACACCAGACAAACGTACTGCCGACGGTGATGCAGCAGGTGCCCGGATTCTTCGTGACCTCACGTTCCATGATGGGTTACGGTGTGTCAACGGGTGCCGCTGGCGGTATCAACCTGCGCGGCTTGTCTGGCGGATGGGGACAAATGCTGGTGCTCATCGACGGACATCCGCAATACCAGGGCGTGTACGGCCATCCTATTTCGGACAGCTATCAGACACTGATGGCAGAGTGGGTGGAGGTGCTGCGCGGCCCGGCTTCGGTGCTCTATGGAAGCAATGCCGTGGGGGGTGTGATGAACATCGTGACACGTTCGGCCAAACAGGATGGTGTGTCAACAAACATCAATGTGGGGGCTGGAAGCTACGGAACGATACAGGCCGAGGCCAGCAACCAGATCAGAAGCGGTAAATTCGCCTCGACCGTGGCCGCGCAGTACGGACGTACAGACAACCACCGTCCTAACATGGGCTTTGAACAATATGGCGGCTATTTGAAGCTGGCCTACGACTTCACGCCAAACTGGAATGCATACGTCGATGCCAACATCACCCACTTCAATTCCAGCAATCCAGGCAAAGAGGTGCAGTTGAAAATAGAAAACGACCAGTATATCACACGTGGTGTGGTCTCGGCTGCTCTGGAAAACCACTACGACAAGACGAGCGGCGCGCTGAGTGTCTACAGCAATTTCGGACGGCACAAAATCAACGACGGCTATAATGCCGTTGGAGGAAAGCCCCAGACAGACCTCTTCCGCTCGAAAGATGCGGTGACGGGTGTCTCGCTCTACCAGAGCACGCAGTTCTTTGAGGGCAACCGTGTGACCGTGGGATTCGACTATCATCGCATTTACGGCCATGCGTATTATACCAATCGCGAGACTGGAGAAGTGGTCACGACGCCACAGCGAATGATGCAGAGTGCCGACGAAAAGGAGAATGAGATTGCCGGCTATGTAGACTTCCGTCAGGATTTGGCTGCATGGCTGACCATCGATGCAGGCTTGCGCTATGACCATCATTCGACTGCCGGTTCAGAGTGGGTTCCACAGGCAGGCATTGTGGTGCGCCCCCTCAGCAAGGGCGAACTGAAGGCAATGGTGAGCAAGGGCTTCCGCAACCCGACCATGAAAGAGATGTACCTGTACGGAATGGCCAACCACGACTCGCTGCATGCAGAGCGTATCTGGAACTACGAACTGTCATGGAGGCACAGGATGGGCGCGCTCAACTATGGCGTGAACCTCTTCTATATAGAGGGCGACCATGTGATTCTGCCGACTCCTGTGGGTAGCGGAAAGAAAAACCTGAATTCGGGAAAGGTCAAGAACTATGGAGCTGAGTTTGAGGCTTCTTATCAGATTGACAACCGCTGGAGCCTGAACACGAACCACTCCCTGCTGAAAATGAAAGAGCGCGACGTGGCTGCCGCCCCTAAGTATAAAGGGTTTCTCGGTGCCAACTATCGTAAAGACAAGTGGAGCATCATGGCCGGTATGCAGTATCTCAGCGGTGTAGGACTCGACACCGACGATGACGGTTTTGCCGACCAGACCCACAAGGACATCTGCCTTGTGAACGCCAGTATCAGCTATCACCTCACAAAAGGCCTCTCCCTCTGGGTACGTGGCGAAAACCTGCTGGCCCAAAGCTATGAAATCAACTACGGCTTCCCCATGCCACGGGCAACATTTATGGGCGGTGTGAACCTGAACTTTTAGAAAGACTTTTAGATACACATAGAGGACTGTGTCGTTATAGACTGCTCCGTATTATCGCCTATGAAACGACGGAGCAGTTACCCTCAATAACTAAAGCCCACAATTAGTCAATTTTTAGTCATTTATGGGCTGTAGTAGTCATTGTTATATCTCGTTCTTAAAACTATTTTCGGTCGGATTGATTGGTTGATACCATTAAAACGGTCGGATTTCGGTCGGATGATGTCAAAACGGTCGGATTCTCGGCCTCAGAGTTTTGCAGGAACTGTATAACCATTTGCTTCAATTTGTCCTTTTCAAGTCCTTTCAGTTTTGTATACTCTGGAACTTGCTTGGTTTGCCTTGCAATGGACATTTTCAGGCTATATATAAGGATTCCGACCACTTTTTTACGAAAAATCCTCCATTTTAATTGTTTTTACATCTTCGGTGTACCTACATTGCATATTTTTCACTATTTTTGCGGTCGCATTCCGCAAAGAGTGCAAGGACATATTGCTCAATAGCTTCACAATCACCACCGCGAACGAACCGAGCAAAACTTCCTTATTGGGACTGCTCCCTCACAGGGCGCAGCTTTCCCATATTAGGAAGTGGTTTGTGGTGAACCGTGAAGCGTATGGCGAAAGTCTGCGCCCCTTTGATTATTGAAAAATTACGAGCTACTTATATGGCAACAGGAACAATAAGAACAGAGAGGCTGGAGGAGATGAAGAAGTCACCTCTTTTCTTCCTTCGTAGGTATGTCCACGAATATCGTGACAATAAGGGTAATCTGCAAGAAGAAATCAGTTGGGAATCTACTGATAAAGACATCAATGCCTCAATCAAAGATAATAATTGGGATGATAACAGATTGGAGTTTTCACTTGCCATTATTGATAGATTCGATGAACCTGAAAAAGAATCGGACGAGAATGTTCCACAACCTGAAAAAATATCATTTAGCTTTCATGCGATGCAGAGTAATAGTGCAGAGGATTGGCTATGGATAATTCAAAACACTATTAACAGAAAAGCAAATCCGATAGACAAATTTTGGATGCGCGAATTGATTTGGGCTTTGAACTGGCGATACATTGACAGGAATGCTCTTTACAACGCTTTGCAGCGATATGAAAAGACTGTTGCATTACAATTCTTGGGATGGGTTGCAAAACTCTCTAAGTGCTTGTCGCATAACAAGCAGTCGTTTCTATCTACATTTTTGAGTGGATATGGCATCAGCTATAGTATCAGTTTACCCACTTTGCTGAAAGAAGCTTGTGATTTCACGGGGGCTGCATCCAATCCTATCATTATCACTCAAACTAAAGAAGAATATCGGAATATTTTTGATTGGGTTGATTTGATTAGCGCTACCTTAAACTATTATCCGATACGGAATATAGGAAGCTATAATAATATCTGGTTAGATTTTCTACACTGGATGAATACTGATGATGTGTTTAGCGATTATTCAAGGCTAAAACAAATTATTGCGATGGTTGCAGAGCCTGTAAGGATGGAAATAATGAAGCGTTATTTCCATGACATAAGGATTGGCAACACGACTTATGATTCAAACGTCATTGAACAATTTCGCAACAATGAATATGTTCAATACATTCGATATAGAGCATGTATTCAGCAGCCAGGAAACCCAATTGACTTGTCTGTTCCAGTATTGGCCGACAATGTTTTGACCTTCGTAAAAACGGAAGGAAAGGCATTCCAGACATTTGACGGTTTACTCGATTTCATAATGCAGAATAGCGACGTAACGAATCCGAGTATATCGTTTCGTCTTGAGAGATTCATGCCTGTATGTCATGGTGGTGCAATCTACAACAAGGCAAACTTTACTGGTTTTATTGATTACTCCATCATTTGTAAGGTAGATGAGAGTAAGTTTACTGAAGACAATCTAAGAATAACCATTGAAGAGCTGCTGAATCGAAGTCGGGCTCGAAAAAAGTATGTCTGCCAATCTGATAACATGTATGTATATGAGGAAAACGCATTTAGATGTATCGATATTAAGTGTGAACAGATTCAGAAATACGAACACACATGGTGGATAACGAGTGATTATTCCTATTATGTGAATCTGTTTTTAGCAGACAAACTATATCAAACACAAGACAACAACGTTTGTCCTGTTGAATTTACAGATTCTCAAATATCAACGGAGATTTTATCCCAGTCTATAAGGGACATTATCAGCAAATATTCTCAGTTAAGTGATGGGAGGTTCATTATTCCTTCGACTATGACAAACACCTTTGAGACGAGACTGATTTCTCAATATTCAAAGCCTGAGTCCATGCGAATTATACCATTGAAAACAGCATTAATCGGATTAGCATTTGATGTATTTGGAATATGGAGCAAACTAAGAGAGCAACTAACTCCCGATGAATTAAGTAGAGGGGCAGAAAGCAGTCATTACAATCAATTACGAGACGAATATAAGATAAAGGAATCTGCAGAGGTATTTAAACGCGTCGTTAACTCGTTGACCAATGAATTAGGGGTTGACATCATTGATTATAGCTATTTTGAAATTCCATATAGCCGTACAAAATGGCAAGAATTGAAAAACAGATATTATTATCGTTCCTCCTATCAAAATGAAGAACATCCGAATGAATTTCTTTGTAAACAGTATATTAAGCAATATCCTCCGTTCTGTGCACCTCAATTAGCAGCTAATCGTAATGATATTATTGACTTCCCATATTTCTGGTGCAGAGGTATTGAATGTTTCCATAACAATTTGTCAGAGCAAACATTAGAGACCTGTTCCGATTGGAGGAAATATTCATTATATCACATGATAGAAATTCTGGGCTACCCCAAATTGAGAAAGACGGAGGCTGGATATGAACCGGATAATTGTATAAGAGAGTTTATAGGAATCGCTAATAAGGCTATTCAGAAGTTTAAACGATTGAAATGTCACGACTGCGGTCATCTGATTTTTACAGACAGGAACTACAGCTATAATCGTTACAATTATTTCTCATGCCAAAATCCATCTTGCAAGCAATACTTGAAATTGGTTTATCTGAACTTCTGCCATCAATGTAAGAAGGGACTTATAGATTCAAGGGATTCTGTGCGATGTCCCAATGGGTGGTATATTTGTCCAACTTGTTTGTCGTGTTGCAATGACCAGCAGTATGAACGCCAAGCTCAACGTTATGTGATAGAACGTCGTCCTATTCCTCCACGTATCCAATCAATGTTAGGTAAGGGGCATAATGACAAAGGAGAGTTTTACTGTTATAAATGTGGTGTACTTTTGGAAGAAGTCTTAGTAGAAAAAGTAAAGAGGATTGTTTGCCCAAGTTGTAATAGAGACTATACGGAGGCTTTAAGGTAATGTGGATATGGAATAGTTTTTGTTGATTCCTTCTGAAAAATACGACTTCGGGAGGCCTTCGCTGAATCACCAGCGTCGGCCTCCCGAATCCCTTTACCTCACGATATTCGCTGGTTTCCACTTCTCTGGCACTTCGTAACGCTTGGTGCCGTCGGTCACGACATCGGGCATGATGGCATCGAGGAAGCGGCGTTCGTTCTTATACATGATGACGGGCTTGCTGCTGTGGTGCATGAGATTCTTGGACGAGCCAAGCGGCAGAGCCGAGCGGTCCTTCAGGTCACAACTGAAGTTCGAAGGTGGAAAGTAAACCTTGATGCGTTTCTCAGGGTATTGCTTCTGAATGAACTCCAGAGGTGGCACAAGGTCGCTGTCGGCACTGACGAGGACGATGGTGTCGGTGGCATTGAGCACACAGTTGGCTATCATGCGGACGGAAATGTTCACGTCGGTCTTCTTTTATATTTGTGATGTCGTTAAAAAAAGCCGTCCTCGGACGGCCATGTCCATTCAAGAAAGAATGGCGGAGCTTAATAATTTGTTGTAAAGATATTTATTTTCTGTGATACTTGCAAATAATTTGTACAAAAAGTTGCAGAAATATTGAAAAAGCAGAGCCTGCCCCTCCATCGCGGAGAAGGGCAGGCTCTGGTTTTGTCATGATGAGAGACGGCCTTACTTGTCGTCCTTGCCGATCATGTTGTTCACGGCATCGGTGGCCTGGTCGTTCAGGTTCACGTTGCGTGTGGTCTTGGCCTCGATGGTTCCGGCACGCATGATGTCGGCCATATCGACACCTGTTGCCGACTTCAGCACGTCGAAAGCCTGCTTGATGGCCACGGGCACGCCGCCGCTCATCGATGCGACACCGGCACCGGTGTCCTGTCCGCCGCTGTACACGTGTACGTCCTTGATGCTGGCAATAGGCTTGGCCACATTCTCCACGACCTGCGGCAGCACCTCGATCATCATCTGCATCACGGCAGCGTTGTTATACTTCTTGTAGGCTTCGGCCTTCTTGTCCATGGCCAAAGCCTCGGCCTCACCTTTCTTCTGGATGGCGTATGCCTCAGCCTCACCTTTGGCCTTGATACCGGCAGCCTCCTGCTCCAAACGGTAACGGGTGGCATCCGACTCGGCATTCTGGGCCAGGGCGTGCTGCTCGGCCTCGTACTTCTGGGCTTCGGCCACGCGCTTGCGCTGCTCCAGGTCGGCGGCAGCATCGCGCTCCACCTTGTACTTGTCGGCATCGGCCTTCTTCTCAATCTCGGCAGCCAGCTGGTTCTGCTTGATCTCAATCTGCTCGCGCGACAGGATCTGCTCGCGCTTCGTCTTCTCAATCTCGGCCTCCACGGTCTTGATGTTGATGGTCTTCTGCTGCTCCTGTTGCTGGATGGCGTAGGCGGCATCGGCATCGGCCTGTGCGGTGTCGGCCTGCTGTTTCAGGGCGGCGCGCTTCAAGGCCAGCTCGTTGTTCTTGATGGCAATGGCCGTATCAGCATCCACGCGGGCATCGTTCGACTCTTTGTCGGCCTTCGATACCTCAATCTTCACGTCGCGCTCAGCCACGGCGCGGTTGATGGCGGCATCCTTCTTGATCTTCGCTGTGTTGTCGGCACCGAGGTCTTTGATAAGGCCCTCACGGTCGGTGACGTTCTGGATGTTGCACGAGATGATGTCAATACCCAACTTGGCCATATCGGGCGAAGCCTTCGCCATCACCTGGTCAGAGAAACCATCGCGGTCGGTATTCAGCGAACGAAGGTCGAGCGTACCGATAATCTCACGCATGTTACCCTGCAGGGAGTCTTGCAGCTGCGCAGCAATCTCGTCGGGTGTCATGTTCAGGAAGTTCTTGGCTGCCAGCCGCGTACCGTCGCTGTTGGGCGTGACACGAATCTTGGCCACGGCATCCACATCGACATTGATGAAGTCGTTCGTAGGCACGCTCTCCTCCGTCTTGATGTCGACGGTAATCTGTCCCAAGTAGACACGGTCCAGACGCTCGAAGAACGGAATACGGAAGCCGCCCGATCCGATGAGCACACGAGGCTCCTTTGAAAGACCCGAAATGATGAAGGCAAACGAGGGGGGGGCTTTCACATAGGAGATGAAGAGAAACACGATGAGCACGATGACGCCCACGGTAATCCAAAGGTACATTGGTTCTAATTCTGCCATGGTTGTTAAGTTTATAGGGGTTAAAAAAATAGTAATGTCAATGCTTTCTGTCGTTTCTTGTCTTTTTACGATACAAATGTCGCAAAAATCCCCCAATTAGACAAGTAATTCATAAAGATTAACAATAAAAACAGGAGTTTCAAGTTGATGGTAGGGCACCAGCCAAAGGCCAGTTCAGCTTGTTGTCTTCGCCAATGAAGAGGATGCTCTTGTCTTCTGCTTCGAAGGATATCGGAGCGTATGTGCCCTCAAACTTAACCTTGTTGGCATCACCGACTGTAGCTTGGATCATCGACGGGAAAAGTGGTGATATGGAATGAATTTACAAAGTCGTCGACTTTGTGGGACAAACTCGTCGACTTTGTCTCACAAACTCGACGACTTTGTGAAACGGTTCTTCTTGGCCTGTTTTGCGAGTCGTTGTGAATGGCGTTGCGAACAATGGTTCGGAACGGTCTGATACGGCTTGGCATGGAAGGAAATCTGACGGATAATTGCAAATAAATTTGCATTTTTGCTTGCTTATTAGTACCTTTGCCCGACAATTGCAGGTGGAAGCTGGCATGACGGTTTCCGCCCGTGTATATAATAAAAGGTGTAAATATGAAGAAACTGATATGGGCCTTGGCCATGATGGGGGCGTTGGCCTTTTGCCAGCCCGTCGGGGCGCAGGGCGACTCGGCGGTGGGCGGCCCTGTAGTGGAAATGGCTGACTCGACCCTCGTGGAGGGGGCTTCCATCGAAGAACTGATTGGCGAGGAGGACATGGCGGCCATTGAGGACATGGCGGCTGAGGGCAACGGGTTCCACACCCAACTGAAGACGAAGTTCGTGGAAGGCTCGGCAGGCTTCATGTCGCTGGTGGCCCTGACCCTTGTGTTAGGTCTGGCCCTCTGCATTGAGCGCATCATCTACCTGACCCTTTCGGAAATCAATGCCAAGCGGTTGCTCTCGGACATCGAGAAGAAGGTGGATACCGGTGATGTGGAAGGCGCGAAGGCCCTCTGTCGCGACACGCGCGGCCCTGTGGCCAGTATCTGCTATCAGGGACTGATGCACATCAATGAGGAGATGGACGTGGTGGAGCGTTCCATTGTGAGCTACGGTTCGGTGCAGTCGGCCAAGCTGGAGAAAGGCTGTTCGTGGATCACGCTGTTCATTGCCATTGCCCCGTCGTTGGGTTTCTTAGGCACGGTGATTGGCATGGTGATGGCTTTCGACCAGATTCAGGAGGCCGGCGACATCAGTCCCACCATCGTGGCCGCAGGCATGAAGGTGGCTCTTATCACCACCATCTTCGGCATCATCGTGGCCCTCATCCTGCAGGTGTTCTACAACTTTATTCTTTCCAAGATAGAACACCTGACCTCACAGATGGAGGAGTCGGCCGTCTCACTGCTCGACATTATCATGAAACATAAACTTCAGCGCGCATGAGCTTCTATGAGTCACCCCTGTTTGTGGAGCTGCTGCTCGACGGCATCTATCTGCTGCTGATAGCAGTCGTAGGGCTGACGGCATGGTCGGCTCTGCGCACGGTGCGCCTTAGGAAAGGGCAGGACGGTGAAGAGCGCATACCGGCCCGGGGGATAGCCTGGGGCGTGGCCGCCCTGTTGGTGCTGACCCTTTCGGCCACCGCCTTATTAGCCGATACCACCCCGCTGACCATCAACGGAAAAACGTTCTCGGATACGTTCTGGCTGCGTGTCAGCGACATGCTGATCAACACCTCCGGCGTGCTGATGCTTGTGGCCATCGTCTGTGCCCTGTTTGGCATGAGACGATGGATTGTGAAATAAGTCTGTCGTCTAATCCTACTAATCGCCATGTTTTCTCGTCCCAAAAGAAGAGTTCCCAGCCTCAACACCACGGCAACGGCAGACATCTCGTTCATGCTGCTCATCTTCTTTTTGGTGGCCTCGTCCATGGATTCCGACAAGGGACTGCCTCGCCAGTTGCCTCCGCCTGAGAACGAGCAGGTGGAACAGGAACTCAAGGTGAAAGAGCGCAATGTGCTGAGAATAGCCCTGAGCGCCGACGACCAGCTGACATGCAACGAGGAACCCATCACAGCCGAGGCACTGACGAAGCGCGTGGCCGACTTTGTGGCCAATGTCGCTGACGACCCCTCGCTGCCTGAGAAGAGCACGCGCGAGCTGAACTATTTCGGTCGTTGTCAGGTCAGCGACCGTCATGTGCTTCTGCTGCAGGTGGACCGGCAGACTAACTACGATGCCTACTTCCAGATGCAGAACGCCATTGCACGGGCCTACAACCAGCTGCGTAACGACCTTGCCCTGCGGCAGTTCCACCGTCCCTACGCCAAGTGTACGTCCGAGCAGCGCAATGCCATTGCCTTGGTCTATCCGCAGCGCATCAGTGAGGACGTTTCAGGGGAATAGAGCCTAAATATTGGAAGAAACCATGATGCGAAACCGCCGATTCATACATAGGAAAGAGCATAAGGTGCCGGGGCTGAACACTTCGTCGCTGCCTGACCTGATTTTCACCGTGCTGTTCTTCTTCATGATTGTCACCCACATGCGCGACGTTGACCTGAAGGTGCGCTATCAGGTGCCACAGGGCACTGAGTTGCAGAAGCTGGGCCATAAGTCGGCTGTCACCTATATCTATATTGGACGGAAGGCACAGTCGGGCAAGGCCGAGGGCGACGAGTTCTTCATCCAGCTGAACAACGAGCTGGCCACCATCGACGACATCAAGGCGTATATAGAGAAAGAGCGTGCCGGCATGGGCGACGAAGACCGCGCCCACATGACCGTGAGCATCAAGGCCGACCGCGATGTGCCTATGGGCATCATAGCCGACGTGAAGAAGATGCTCCAGCAATCGTTCGCCCTGAAAATCAATTATTCGGCTACCGAAAAAAAGTAGAATCCTATCATAAAAATACGAGAATATGGCAAATCAACGACTTGATCATTTGGATAAGCAGATCCTGAGGCTCATTGCCGCAGATGCGCGTATCCCTTTTCTTGAAGTGGCAAGGGCTTGCAATGTGAGTGGTGCCGCTATCCATCAGCGTATCCAGAAACTCACCAACATGGGCGTGCTGAAAGGCTCGCAGTTCATCATAGACCCTGAGAAGGTGGGCTATGAGACCTGTGCCTATATCGGACTGAACCTGAAGAATCCCGAATCGTTCGACGAGGTGGTGGAACAGCTGAAGCTGATTCCTGAAGTGGTGGAGTGCCATTATACCACGGGCGACTACGACCTTTTCATCAAAATCTATACCCTCAATAACCATCACCTGCTCAACATCATCCACGACAAGCTGCAACCGTTGGGACTGGCCCGTTCGGAGACCATCATCTCCTTCCATTCGGCCATCGACCGGCAGTTGCCCATCTGCGATCTGGCTCTCGGTGAGGAGGAGGCCAAAAGTGAAGAAGGTATAGAGAAGACTGAAGCACCGGAGTGAGTTATGAATCATCAGACATTTGCCTCAATCATAGCGAAGAGCCTTGGCTTGCAGGGCGATGCGGTGGGCAATACGCTGGCACTGATCGACGAGGGCTGCACCATCCCCTTCATTGCGCGCTATCGCAAGGAGCGGACGGGCGGACTGAACGAGGTGCAGATTGCGGCCATCAGCGAGCAATACGAGAAGCTGAAGGAAATCGAGAAGCGCAAGGAAACGGTGGTGAAGACCATCACGGACTTGCAGAAGATGACCCCCGAATTGGAGAAGCGCATTGCCGACTGCTGGAACGCTACTGAACTGGAAGACATCTACCTGCCTTTCAAGCCCAAGCGGCGCACACGTGCCCAAGTGGCTCGTGAACAAGGGCTGGAGCCGTTGGCCACCATCCTCATGATGCAGCGCGAGCGCGATCCTGAACAGGCTGCCCAGAAGTTTGTGAAGGGCGACGTGAAAGATGCCGAACAGGCACTGAAGGGCGCACAGGACATCATTGCCGAGATGGTGAGCGAGGACGAGCGGAGCCGTCAGCAGGTGCGCTCGGCATTCCGTCGCGAGGCTGTCATCACGTCGAAGGTGGTGAAGTCGAAAGCCGACACCGACGAGGCAGCCAAATACAGCGACTACTTCGACTGGCAGGAACCGCTGAAACGCTGTTCCCCCCACCGTCTGTTGGCCATGCGTCGAGGTGAGGCCGAGGGCATTCTGCGCGTGTCGATTTCCGTCGATGACGAGGACTGCACCGAGCGGCTGAAACGTCACTATGTCTATGGGAACACTCCTTGCGGGAAGTTGGTTGCCGAAGCTGTCGAGGATGGCTACAAGCGGTTGCTGGAACCTTCGATAGAGACGGAGTTCGCTAACGAGAGCAAGGAAAAGGCCGACGACGAGTGTATCCGCGTGTTTGCCGAGAATCTGCGTCAGTTGCTGTTGGGCGCTCCCTTGGGACAGAAGCGCGTGATGGGCATCGATCCAGGCTTCCGCACGGGCTGCAAGGTGGTGTGTCTCGATGCGCAGGGCAATCTGCTGCACCATGAGGCCATCTTCCCCCATCCCCCAGTGAACCGCCGCATGCAGGCCATTGTCCATGTGGAGCAGATGCTGAAGGACTATCAGATAGAGGCAGTTGCCATCGGCAACGGAACGGCCAGCCGTGAGACGCGTGCCTTCGTCGAGGATTGTCTTTCTGGATATTCTGTAGGCTTCGGACAGTCAGGTAAGCCAAGTGTCTTCGTCGTCAGTGAGGACGGTGCTTCGGTCTATTCGGCCTCGAAGGTGGCACGCGACGAGTTCCCCGATGAGGATGTCACCGTTCGTGGGGCCGTTTCGATAGGCCGCAGGTTGATGGATCCGTTAGCCGAATTGGTGAAGATTGACCCGAAGAGCATTGGCGTGGGGCAGTATCAGCACGACGTGGATCAGACGAAGCTGAAGAAGCAGTTGGACCAGACGGTGGAGAGCTGCGTCAACTCAGTAGGCGTGAACCTGAACACGGCCTCCAGCCATCTGTTGCAATATGTCAGCGGACTGGGGCCTGCCTTGGCTAAGAACATTGTGGACTATCGGAAGGAGAACGGCGCCTTCACCTCGCGTACACAATTGAAGAAAGTGCCCCGTCTGGGGGCTTCCGCTTTCCAGCAGTGTGCCGGTTTTCTGCGCATTCCCGAAGCCAAGAATCCGCTCGACAACAGTGCCGTTCATCCCGAAAGCTACAAGGTGGTGGAACAGATGGCAAAGGATCAGCAGTGCAGCGTGGCCGACCTGATGAAAGACAAAGACCTTCGTGCGCGTATAGATATAAAGCGGTATGTCACCGAGGAGGTGGGACTGCCCACGCTGACCGACATCATGAAGGAATTAGAGAAGCCGGGACGCGACCCGCGTGAGCAGATAGAGGAATTTGAGTTTGCCAAGGGCATTGAGAGTGTCGACGACCTCGTGGAGGGCATGGAGCTGCCCGGCATCGTGACCAATATCACGGCCTTTGGCGCCTTTGTCGATATTGGCGTGCATCAGGACGGGTTGGTGCATATCTCGCAACTGGCCGACAAATATGTGAAAGACCCGAACCAAGTGGTGAAACTGCATCAGCACGTCAGAGTGCGCGTGCTGGAGATCGACCGTCGGCGCAACCGCATCTCGCTCTCCATGAGAGGGCTATAGATAGTCAAAAAAAGGAGGTTCAAAGCCTCCTTTTTGCATTCTTACCGGACTCTTTCCAGCAGGTTGATTGATATAAGTGGTTGGGTCGAAACCGAAAGCCATGTTTTGAAGTCGCCCACTTGTGTCAGTCGTTTATCTGCACGTTTTTCACCACACAATTCTCAATCAAGGTGGGGTCGAAAGCCTTCTTCTGGTCTTTCACTTCGATGTTCTCGAAAGTGAAATCTGTCAGTCGGTATTTGTCGCTCTTGCCTACGTCGAAGAAGTTCTTGCTATCCATTTTGATGTTGCGGATGGTGATGTTGTTGCATTGTGACAGCGGCATGTCGTCGCGCTGTTCGGGCTTGAAGAACTGCGTCCAGGGACGACATACAAGGAACATGTCACAATGGCCTGTCATGTCTTCGATGGTCACATATTCGTAATGCTGGGGGGTGTCGGGGCGCATCTTCAGCCAAAGCACGCGCTGGGCACTGCCCACCTTGCACCGGCGCAGAATGACGTTACGGTCGTGCAGGCTCTCTGAGCCTAACGTCAGGCAACCATGCACCTGGCCGTAGGTGCAGTCCTGTATCAGGATGTTCTCGCAAGGGCCGTTGTCTGGATTCTGGTCTGCCCATGTACCTTTGCCGCCTTTCAGCACCACGGCATCGTCGTTGACGTTCATATAGCAGCCGCTGACCAGCACGTTCTTACAGACATCAAGGTCGATGGCATCGCTTGAGGGCGCACCCCGTTTAGGGTCGACAGGAGTCACATTGCTGGTGGGGGCGAAAATGTAGCAGCCTAAGTAGCGCACGTTTTCGCATCGGTAGAGATGGTTGGTCCAGAAGGGGGAGTTGATGATGCGCACGTCCTGCACCGTGACGTTCTTGCTGTTCGAGATATACACATTGCGGGGGCGAAGTGCCTCAAGGTTGGTACAATCCTTATTGAACTGACGGCGAATCCAGAACTCTTCCCAATAGGGCTGTCCGTTGCCGTTGATGGTTCCCGGGCCAGTGATGGTGAAACCGTCCACGCCGTCGGCATTGACCAAGGCTGCAAAATAGTTGAGTGTCTGCCCCTCCATGCGGGTCTTGACCAACTTGAAGTCGCGGATGCGCTCACTGCCGCGCAGTTCCCCATTCTCTGCTATATGCAGGTGTGTGCCAGGTTTGAAGAACAGCGAACCGCTCACCACATGTCCCCGTGGAATGACGATGACCCCACCGCCTTCCTGGGCGGCCCGGTCGATGACGGCCTGAATCTTCTCGGTCTGCACCTCGTTCGAGTAGTTCTTCACTCCGTAGAGGGTGACATCATACTGTTTCCCCAATGTCGACAGGTCAATGCGTGTGGTGTCGCTGAACCATGCCGGGATAGGGCTGCCGTCGGGCCAAAGTTCCTGTTGCGTGACTGTTTTTTTCTTTCCCATAGACATTGTGCAGAGCATCAGCAGCACCATGCCGAAAAATAAACGTTTTTTCATCTTCTTGCTTTTAGATTAGTTTTCAAGGGCAAAGTTACGGAAAAACGAGAGAAATGAAAAGAAAAACGAGCTTTTTCTTAATTTATAATCACGAATTATTTCATCATTGATTTTAGGGCGTTTTACAAAGTCGTCGACTTTGTAAATTCATTTCATATCAATGCCGAAACGATGTGACTGCAGTGGTCAGACGAACTTCATTCTACGGAACTTAATTGCGGCAGTGCAGTTAATAAGTGAGGGCTTAAATGTTGTTAAATACGTGTGCGATGGGATGATAAAATACTCAAATTATTGATTTTGTTTCCAAAAATCATTATATTTGCAGAGTTTTAGAAACAAAACGTGTAAGAATGGACTTTCTGACATTCAAGGAACGGTTGTACCCGATGGGGTGTTTCAACATCAATCAGGTGCTGTTATGGGAGAAGAATTTCGACCGTAACAACCTGACGCGATGGTGCCGTAGAGGGTTGCTGGTGAAGTTGAGGAACCAGTATTATGCCTTTCCAGAGTATCGGCAGGTGCCAGACTTCTCACGTTATGTAGCCAATCGCATCTATGCCCCTTCGTATATCAGTCTGCATAGTGCCTTGTCGTTCTATGGCATGATACCAGAAGAGGTGGTTCAACTGACGAGTGTGACAACGCTGAAGACCGCCCGTTTTGAGAACGTCTTTGGAACGTTCCATTATCAGAATGTGAAGACACCGCTCTATTTCGGCTATGAAATCAAGACGATGCAAAGCGGACGAGGTCTGTTGTTTGCCACCCCAGAGAAGGCGTTACTCGATTTGCTCTACCTGAATCCCTATTATAAGACAGAGCAGGATATGGAGGAATTGCGCCTGGATGAGGATTTTATGCAGAACGAACTGAACATAGAACGTTTGAACGACTACCTCTCGAAAATAGAGAGCAAGACGCTGGAACAGAAAGTAAAACGCTTAATGAAGGTTTATGAACTATGATAGATATTGAATACATACGCAGTTTCTTTCCACCCGCAATAGCCTGCGAAAGCCGCTTCGACCGCTATATGCTGAAGGAGTATCTGCAACTGCTGATACTCGACCATCTGGCTACGACACCATATATTAATAAGGTGTCATTCATTGGTGGTACGAACCTTCGACTGATTCAGGGAATTGACCGATTCTCTGAGGATCTGGACTTCGACTGCAAGGATTTGAGTGAATCGGAGTTTATGGCGATGACGGATAGTGTTGTAACCTACTTGCGGCAGAATAATATCAATGTGGAAACTCGCGACAAGCCCAATCCGAAACTGACGGCCTTTAGGCGTAATCTCTATTTCCCGGAAATGCTGTTCGACTTGGGACTGACGGGCCATAAGGAAGAACGTCTTTTGCTAAAAGTTGAAGCACAGGATCAGGGCGTTCCATACCAGCCTGTCGTTGCGAACATCAACAGAATGGGATTCTTCTTTGGTGTTCAGGTGCCGCCGATAGACGTGCTTTGTGCGATGAAGTTTGCTGCCATCTTGGCCCGTCAGAAAGGGCGTGACTTCTATGATGCCATCTTTCTGTTGTCGAAGACCAAACCGAATCTGGATTTCCTGTCTGCCAGAGCAGGCATATCTTCCATTGATGAACTCAAAACATCCATTGCCGAGCGGCTGAAGGATATTGATTTGAACCATAAGAAGCGTGACTTCTCCCATCTGGTTTTCAATGAACAGAACGCTGAAAGAATCCTACAGTTCCCTGATGTCATAGCAGCACTATGACCAGCCGCAAAGGCAGTTGGATATTCACTTGGAACAAGGAGGGAAAGAAAATCAGTGTAAAAAGTGCCCCTGACATACAATAAATAAATGAATAGGAGACTTAGGAGAAATACAGATATTCATTGATGAGCAGAAAACGCTAAGATAATCAAAACCGTTTACAACATTTGGAATTAGGGACTATGAATATAATGAGAATTGAAAGTCTTCTATCAGAAATAACCAATCTCTACAAGTTGGCAGAAAAGGATAAACAAGAAAAAATAAAACAAGGAGATTTCTTTAACGTGTTCAATACTATTGAACTACGTACAGAAGAAGTCAGGTTACATTCTGCTTTCATAGCAGAGTTGTTGAATCCTCATGGTTCTCACGGATTATTCAACCTTTTTCTTCAAGCCTTTCTTAAAAGAATGGAATTGCCTTGCGATTATATTACAGAAGCAAAAGGGATTATAAAAGAAAGATATATCGGACGAAAGACAAAAACGGATGGAGGACGTATTGATATTATCATTGAAGACGGGAATCATGCTGTCATTATAGAAAACAAGATATATGCAGAGGATCAAGAAAACCAACTTCTACGTTATTACAATTATGGTAGGAAACAATTCCCCAAAGGTTTCGAACTTGTCTATTTAACGTTAGAAGGAGTTGAACCTGATGAGAAATCATTAGGAAAAAAGAATCTTCCTTTCAACCGAATGTCATATAAGGATAATATTGTAGAATGGCTTGAGGAATGTGTTGTAATTGCCCAAAAGAACCCCTTAGCGCAAGCCGTTATCATGCAATATAGAGAACTTGTTAAACAGATAACAAACACTGATATGGACACAAACTATAAAGAGCAACTTCTGGAGACAATGGCAAAGCCTGAAAATGCCATTGCAATGGGTGAAATGTTGGCTGTTGAAGAAGACTGGTTTTCACGAATTATGGACATCTATATATGGGAACCTCTCAAAGATTATGCAATTTCAAAGAATCTGAAAATAGGAATAGAGATGGACTCTGGCGATGAGACTGGTGCTTGGATTTATAAAAAGGAATGGAAACATTATGGTATATTCGTATGGACTGACAGTAAACGTTTTTGGAATGATATGTACATCTGTATCAGTTATTATAACAAACCGAATCGGAGCAATTTAATAACAAAGAAAGAATATCAAAAGTTAGATTGTCTTGTGGAAGAAGCAGAAACAGGATGTCCCTATGGATGGGAATACCTACCTGACACTATCCGTAATTGGGGATATTCAATAACGAAGGAGATTGTAACCAAGGAGGTTGTAAACTGTATTATAGAAAAATTCGATATGATTCTTAATGAGATAGAAGAGAAGAAAATAAAGATGCCATAGTGATAAAATTGAATATCAATGCCGTTATTCAAAACAACTGTTAATCTAGAAAGGTTTTTAGAAGAATTCTTTGGTGATTTGATTATTTTTTTGTAATTTTGCGTAAGACAAAAAGTATATACGAGGGTACACCTGCGGGGGCACCCTCGTATTATTGGAATATACCTAAATAATGAAAGATATGAAATTGAAACTATTATTACAGAGAACAAATGCCTATTATGAGGCAAAAGGCATTACTGAAACGAAGAACGGTGCTCGATTCAATGCCTTAGACAAGGTTGCGAATTTCATTCGTTCTCTTGCTGGAGAAGGTGATCCTGACATTGACGAGCTAATGGCGGTTGAAAAGGCCCTTGTCAGGAACGGTTATGAGAAAAAGAAAGGAAAAACGTTAAGTGGAGCTGAAAAGCAAGTGTTTAACGATATATATAAGGTTTATTGTCAAATAAAGGATTAATAGTATGACGATTGGACATCAAATCTACAATTATCTGTATGACTATACAGACTCAGGAACCATTACTCACTCAGATGGGATAGTACTTTCTGATTCTGATTACTGCATTATGGGGGCTTATATAAACTTCGATGAGAAACAAGTTTATGTGGTTTTGGAAGACCATAATCATAATGTGGTTAACATAACAATCCACCAGTTTATCTGTCAGATGGGAGGGTCAAACTTAAATAGTTATAAGCCTTTGTACAAACTTAGAGATGCATTTAAGATTTATGCTAAACAACAAAGAAAGAAGTACAAGCAATTACGTAAACAGTTTAATACTAAAGAACATGAAGGGTAAAAATGTATTTAGCAAGAAAGAGATTGAGTTGATAGAATCACTTATCATCAAAAGGTGTAAAGAAGAAAAAGCCCAGCAAAAGACTATTCGCAGTAAAATGCGTGATTTGGGGTTTTATGGTAGCGACTTTGGAATTTCAGATATGACAATTGATAAATTCCATAGGTTGATAGATAATGGTGAGATACAAATCTCTGATGGCAAACGTTTGGTCAATCAGAGCGCTGTTGTTGTCGAAAAAATGGCGCTACCTTTGGGTCGTAAACAGATGAGAACTGGATTACAAGCGTGGTTTGGAGAGAATCCCAAAGTACTCATACTTGGGACGTTCCCTGGTGAAAAGTCATTAGCTGCACAAGCGTATTATCAGAACAAGTCACACAATTCTTTCTTTAAGATAATGGAAAACTTGTTTGAAAGGCCTATGGGTATGTCGGACAAAGAGTTCATTACAAGTAATCGGATTGCGCTTTGGGACTGCATGAAAGAGGCAGACAGGGAAGGGAGTCTTGATACAAATATCCAGGGATATGCGCCCAACGATATTGATGGCTTTTTGGTGGCTCATCCGTCGATATCTGCAATCATTTTGAACGGAACTGGTGAGACAACAAAAGTATTTGAACAAAACTTTTCTGCAGACAGTTTGAAATGGAATTGCAAGATTATATCGCTTCCTTCAACATCAAATTCGCTGGGTAAACCTTTTGAAGAGAAACTGCAATTGTGGAAAGTTGTTAAAGAAATTGTAGAAAGTAAATTCTAAAAAGTAAAAAGAATATGAAAGAAGCTAAAATTAAAAAGATAAACCAAGTATTAGCCGATTACTTTGAGAAGAACAAACACGTCAAGCGTATTCGTGCATTGGATATGATGGAATATTTCATAGATGCAGGGATTTTTAATAAGGACTATAAGAGGTCAGGATTGCCCATACGCAATGTGCTAAGAGAACTTGACGATAAGAATCAACTCGACTTGATTCCGTATGTCGTAGTTGAAAGAAAGGACAAGAACAGAAATTGGTTCTTTGAGCCATTGAAATAGAAAGTAATGCAAAGTTTTTCCAAGAAAGAAGTCGCTATCATTGTCCTCTTCTTTGTCCTCTATATGATTGGCTACGCTTGGCTGATTGAACCTAAACAAGAGACAGTAAAAAAGATAGAGAAGAATGCAATGATTCAAAAACCGGAAAGGCGGCAGACGGAGAAACGGCAAATCAAATCCCTGTCTGCTGACTGGCCATTGGACTTAGGCAAGTACTTCTATACCATTGACATTGCTCCTGGTTATGAAATGGAAGATGAAGAATATGAGGTGATAGGAGAATCTGGAGGAAATCTGATTGTGAGGAAGCACAACGACTGGCCTGACATCAGCGGACACTTTGAATGGTACTGTAATGAGAAACTGACAACGACTCAACAGATGTTTGACTATGTGGTGGCTCACCAAAAAGCTATCGTTAAGCAAATGCAAGAAGTAAGAAAGCACGGCATCAGTCGTCAATTTGACGAAGCCTCATATTATCAAGACCATTATGATGAATATCAGGATGATCCAGAAGATGAAATCCGTTTCCCACCAGAGATATTCGATGCCAATGATGATTAATGATAAAAAGCAAAAAATGATAGAAACTAACGTTATACAGAACAAAATCATTAACTTTGCAAACTAAAGATTTGAGATATGAGCAAGATCAAACCAAAAGAGTGCCAGAATGTTGAGTTTAAGAGCAGCTGGCAAGATGAATATCTAAAGTGGATTTGCGGGTTCGCGAATGCACAAGGTGCTGTGATGTATTTTGGCGTGAATGATGACTACGAGGTGGTAGGATTAAAAAATACGAAGAAATTGCTGGAGGACATACCCAACAAGATTGTGAACTTCATGGGGCTGGTTGTGGATGTGAACCTCTACGAACAAGAGGGTCTGGAATATATAGAGGTGGTGATTGAGCCGAGCAATGTGCCTATCAGCTTCAAAGGGAAGTATTATTACCGTTCTGGCAGTACCATGCAGGAGCTGAACGGTGTCGCATTACAAAAATTCGTTTTGAAGAAGATGGGGCGTACATGGGATGACATTCCTAATGACTTTGCCACCGTAAAAGACTTGGATCGTCAGGCTATCAAGTTCTTCCTTGACAACGGCATAGAGGCAGGACGTATTGATAAGAGTGAGGCAAGGGCTTCTACGCAGAGAGTCATCGAGAACTTAGGACTTTTCACAGAAGATGGCAAGTTGAAGAATGCTGCATTGTTGCTGTTTGCTAAGAATCCACGAAAATACTTTACTTGCGTGGAGTTCAAAATCGGTCGTTTCAGGCACGATGAGTCTGACTTGATAATCCAAGACGTGATAGAGGGTAACATCATCCAGATGACGGATCGTGTGGTGAAAGTACTGAAAGCAAAATATCTGACATCTCCTATTCATTATGAGGAAATGAAACGAAAAGAGCCATTGGAAGTGCCTGAGGATGCATTGCGTGAGATACTCTATAATTCGATAGCTCATAAGGATTATAGTGGTGCTCCTATCCAGATGCGAGTATGGGATGACTACGTGGAAATCTGGAACGAGGGCGAATTGCCAATGGGACTGACCCCTGAGGCCTTATTGAAGAAGCATTCTTCTCATCCTCGCAATAAGAACATCGCCAATGCATTCTTCAAGGCAGGCTTTATTGAGTCTTGGGGACGAGGTTACGAAAAGATTCGCAACGGTTTTGAAAGCGTTGGCCTGCCCATGCCGATAATTGAGGTTGTAGAAGGTGGCGTAAGGGTGACGTTTCAGAGAAAAAATGTAGGCAACTCTGTATCATTCTTTGCTAAGGGACAAACTGATTCTGAGAATACACAAGTCGATACTACCCAGAAAACTACCCAGAAAACTACCCAGAAAACTACCCAGAAAACTACCCAGGCGATTATAGAGTTAATTCGTCAAAACCCTCATATAACAAGAAAAGAGTTGGCTGAAAAATGTAGAATAACGGTTGATGGTGTTAAGTGGCAACTACAAAAGATGCAGGAAAGGAATCTAATTCGTCGTGTAGGTGCTGATAATGGTGGATACTGGGAAATTATTATTAATGAAACGAAATTCTCGTAAAGTTACGGAAAAAATGGCCTTGACACACTAAAAATCAAATAAAAAGTGATTAATTGATTGTTTTATTATATTTTTCGTTAACTTTGCACCAAGAATCAATAATTTGCAGTAAAGATGAAAGAATTTCTGAAATTTACATTGGCCACGATGTGTGGTATGGTACTGCTTTCCGTGGTAGTGGGCATTTTATTCCTGATTTCAGTTGTTGGCATGATTGCCAGCGAGTCGGCTTCTACAAAAGTGCAGGAGAATTCCGTGTTTGTCCTGAAAATGGACGGCATAGTCGAGGAACGTGCTGAGGAAGGAGGGCCGTTGACGGAGTTGTTGGGACAGGCCGATATGGCCCAGATGGGACTCGACGATATCATCTCCTCTATCCGAAAGGCAAAGGAGAACGACGATATTAAGGGCATCTATCTTGAGGGTGGTGTCATGAGTTTCGACTCACCTGCCACAGCACAGCAGATTCGTGATGCGTTGGTTGACTTCAAGAAGAGTGGCAAGTGGATTTATGCATACGCTGACCAGTACCTGCAGACCAGCTATTATGTGGCTTCGGTAGCTGACAGCATTTTCATGAACAAGACTGGTCTCATTGATTTCAAGGGCTTGGGCGGCAAGCACGAATACCTTACCGGCCTGTATGAGAAAATCGGCGTGAAATATCAGTGTACCCGTGTGGGCAAGTACAAGAGCGCAGTGGAAAGCGTGACCCGTAAAGATATGAGCGAGTACGACCGCGAACAGCGGACGGCTCTTTTTCAGGGCATTTGGAAGCACATGCTGAAGGAAATGGCGGAAAGCCGCCACACGACGGCAGAGCAATTGGACCAGTTGGCCAACGACAGCATTATGGCTTTTGCCTCTTCCGAAGACTATGTGAAAGCCCATCTGATTGACAGGGTGATGTATCCTGAAGAGATGAAGAAGGTCGTCAAGGGCAAGTTGGACATTGACGACGATGACGACATCCATCAGCTCATGCTCTCCGACATGATGGGTGTGAAGAGCCAGAAGAAGGAAGAGGGCGAGAAGATTGCTGTCTATTATGCCTACGGCGAGATTGTCGATTCGCCTTTGAGAGGTTTTTCCTCAGGCAATGTCATCGTGGGCAACGAGACCGTGAAAGACTTGAACAAACTGGCTGAGGACGAAGACGTGAAGGCTGTAGTGCTCCGTGTCAACTCGCCTGGTGGCAGTGCCATTGCTTCCGAGCAGATCTGGCATGCTGTTCAGTTGCTGAAAGAGAAAAAGCCTGTTGTCGTGTCGATGGGCGGCATGGCTGCATCAGGCGGCTACATGATCAGTGCCGGTGCCAACTACATCTTTGCCGAGCCTACCACGATTACGGGCTCCATCGGCATCTTCGGTCTCATTCCCAATGTGAGCGGACTGGTGAGCGACAAGTTGGGTGTGACCTTCGACGGTGTGACCACTAACCGCTATGGCGACTATGAGCACAATCTGGTGTTGGGTAAGGACAACGATACCGAAATCAAGTTTATGCAGAGCTACGTGGATCGTGGCTATGAGACATTCCTGAACATTGTGGCTCAGGGACGTGCCATGAAGCGCGACGATGTGCATGAGATTGCCCAAGGCCGTGTGTGGCTTGCCGTCGATGCATTGCCCATCCGCCTTGTTGACACGATTGGCTCGCTCGACGATGCCGTGAAGAAGGCTGCCGAGCTGGCAAAGGTTGACGAATACCATACGGCCACCTATCCTGACAAGACAGACTGGATGGAAAGCCTCTTTGGCGACGAGGACAAGAGTAGTTATCTCGACAGCGAACTGCGCACCGTGATGGGCGACTTCTATGAGCCTTTCGTCCAAATGCGCCTCGACCAGCAGCGCAACCGCCTGCAGGCACGTTTGCCGTTTTTTGTCAATGTGAAATAACTCTTTGTAATGGAAGGCGACTTCATCAAGGTCAACGACTGGCTATTGCCCTTCAGCTGGATTTACGGTTGGGGTGTAAGGCTGCGCAATTTCCTCTTCGATGTGGGAATCTTGAAAAGTCGCTCCTTTGCCATTCCTGTGATTTCGGTGGGCAACATCACCGTTGGCGGTACAGGTAAGACACCCCATGTGGAGTATCTGATCCGCTTGCTCAAGGACAAGACCCATGTAGCTGTGCTCAGCCGGGGGTATAAACGTAAGAGCAAAGGCTTTGTGCTGGCCAGCGATATGACTTCTGCCCGTGACATTGGCGACGAGCCTTATCAGATGAAGCAGAAGTTCCCTAATGTTGTCGTTGCTGTCGACCGGAATCGGGTGCATGGCATTGAGACCATCACCCAAACGGAGCGCGATGTCGATGTGGTGCTGCTCGACGATGCTTTCCAGCACCGTTATGTGAAGCCCGGTGTCAATATTCTGCTTGTCGACTATCACCGGTTGATCATCTACGACAAACTGCTGCCAGCCGGTCGTCTGAGGGAACCGCTCAACGGCAAGAACCGGGCTGATGTCGTTATTGTAACGAAGTGCCCGAGGGAACTGAAACCCATGGACTTCCGTGTTATTACCAAGGCCATGAACCTCTATCCCTACCAGCATCTCTATTTCACTACTTTGCGCTACGACAAGCTGCGTCCCGTATTCGGTTCCTCTCCCAAACAAGTGAGACAGCATACGGAGACTCTTGAAGAGCTCGACGACCTGAAAGGCTATCATGTCCTTTTGCTTACTGGCATCGCATCGCCCCGCCAGATGGCGGAGGACCTGTCACCTTTGGCTTCTGATCTTGTGTCGCTTGCATTTGCTGATCATCACAATTTCACTCTGAAGGATATTCAGCGCATCAACGACACCTTCGCCTCGCTGCCAGAGCCTCGTTGCATCATCACCACCGAGAAAGACACTGCCCGTCTGACGGATATCGAAGGGCTGAGTCCCGATGTGCGTGCCCGGCTCTATGTCTTGCCTGTCAGAATAGAGTTCATGCTTGATCAAGAAGATAATTTTAACCAAAACATTATTGGCTATGTACGAAAAAATTCAAGAAACAGCATCCTGGTTAAAGCAAAGGATGACCACAAGCCCAAAGACAGCCATCGTGCTGGGGACCGGCCTCGGACAATTAGCTTCCGAGATAACTGATACGTTAGAGATACCCTACGCTGATATTCCCAATTTCCCCGTTTCTACTGTCGAAGGCCATAGCGGCAAGCTCATCTTCGGGAAGTTGGGCGGTGTCGACATCATGGCCATGCAGGGGCGTTTCCATTACTATGAGGGCTACTCTATGAAGGAGGTGACGTTCCCCGTCCGTGTCATGTATGAGTTGGGCATCAAGACACTCTTCGTCAGCAATGCTGCCGGCGGTATGAATCCCGGTTTCAAGATTGGTGACTTGATGGTGATTACCGATCATATCAATTTCTTCCCCGAACATCCCTTGCGTGGAAAGAACTTCCCTACGGGACCCCGCTTCCCCGACATGCATGAGACCTA
Source organism: uncultured Prevotella sp. (assembly GCA_947302435.1). Classification (GTDB taxonomy): domain Bacteria; phylum Bacteroidota; class Bacteroidia; order Bacteroidales; family Bacteroidaceae; genus Prevotella. The sequence goes on from CAMYVQ010000002.1 coordinate 78,195, forward strand.
CGACACGGCTCTCATCCGTCTGGCCAGTCAGATTGCCCGCGAGAAGAAAATCCGTCTGCAATACGGTGTCTATATGGGTGTGCAGGGACCGACATTCGAGACACCAGCCGAGTATCGCATGTATCGCACATTAGGTGGTGATACGGTAGGCATGTCCACCGTTCCCGAAGTCATCGTAGCCCATCATTGCGGCATTCGTGTCTTCGGTGTCAGTATTGTCACTGATCTGGGCGGTTTCGATCAGCCCGTCGAAGTGAGCCACGAGGAAGTGCAGGAGGCCGCCAACCGTGCGCAGCCCATCATGACCGAACTGATGCGTGAGATGATTGTGCGCTCGGAAGTGATAGAGAGCAAACGCGAGGTCAAGCATAATGAAGACCACCCAACAGAACACTGGAAGAAGTAAATGGACATTTCAAAAATCGGAGAGTTTGGTCTGATAGACCGTCTGACCAAGGATCTCGAAAATAAAAACCAATCAACAAAGTACGGCGTGGGTGACGACTGCGCCGTACTCAGTTATCCTGACAGCGAAGTGCTTGTCACCACCGACATGCTGATGGAGGGAGTACACTTCGACCTCACCTATATCGACCTGAAGCACCTGGGCTACAAGTCGGCTATGGTCAATATCAGTGACATCTTTGCCATGAACGGCACGCCGCGCCAGCTTACCGTTTCGCTCGCCCTCTCAAAACGTTTCACCGTCGAAGACGTGGAGACGTTTTATGAAGGCTTGCGGTTGGCTTGCGAGAAATGGAATGTCGACATCGTAGGCGGCGATACCACAAGCAGTTATACGGGGTTGGCCATTTCTGTCACTTGTATCGGTGAGGCTCGCAAAGAGGACATCGTCTATCGGAATGGTGCCAAGGACACCGACCTTGTTTGTGTTTCGGGTGATCTCGGTGCTGCCTATATGGGTCTGCAACTCTTGGAACGTGAAAAGAATGTCTACTATAGTCAGGTCGATGATTTGCAGAAGAAAATAGCCGAGGCCCGGAAAATGGGCGATGCGGCAAAAGTATCGGCCCTCAGTACCCAACTTTCAACGCTCTCCATGCCCGATTTCTCGGGTAAGGAATACTTGCTGCAACGCCAACTGCAGACCGAGGCCCGTGGCGACATCGTCCGAAAACTGCGCGAGGCCGGCATTCATCCCACGGCGATGATGGACATCAGCGACGGTCTTTCTTCGGAACTTATGCACATCTGCAAGCAGAGTGGGGTGGGGTGCCGCATCTTCGAGAAGGAATTACCCATCGACTATCAGACGGCGGTGATGGCAGAGGAGATGAACATGAATGTGACGACCTGTGCCTTGAACGGTGGAGAAGACTATGAGTTGTTGTTCACTGTGCCTATTGGCGACCTCGACAAAGTGAAAGAACTGGAAGACGTTCGTCTCATCGGACACATCACCGACCAGAAGTTTGGCCAAATCCTCGTCACCCGTGACAATCAGGAGTTTGAACTGAAAGCGCAAGGTTGGACTTTTTGTTGACTATATTTTTCTTGTGTTCTAAAAATTAATCGGTCAAAAATTTGGCCGATTGCTTTTTTATTTGTACCTTTGCACCCACAAAATGAGAGGTGATGCTTAGAGAGGCTGCTTCGTATGCGAAGAAACCACATTTTGAACATGGTGCCTTAGCTCAGTTGGTAGAGCATCGGACTGAAAATCCGTGTGTCCCCGGTTCGATTCCTGGAGGTACCACTCCTCCTTTCATTATGAATCCCGCGAAAGTCGAAAGACTGTAGCGGGATTTTTTTTGACTGGAAAAATGGAAGTTTATGCTCGATATGCAAAATAAAAATAGTATATTTGCATCGAACTTCTAAAAAGCTAATCCAACATGAAACAAATTTTTCTACTCATGCAGGCTTTGTTGTTTGGTGCGGTGGCATACGGACAGGCACGGTATGAGGTTAACCGAATGGCAACTGAAAGACTTAACCGAGGCGTAGTGGCTGTGCGTCAGGCTGACGGCAAGGTGGCCGTCAGTTGGCGAGTGCTGCGCGACGACCATAAACAAGAATCCTTTGATGTTTTCCGTAATGGTGTGCGGCTGAATCCGCAACCGCTGAAAGAAGGGGGGACTTTTTTCGTAGACGAGCAGCCTCTTCAGGGTGAGGATGCCGTTTATGAAGTGAAAGGCGGTGTGGCTGACGGACAGTTCACGCTCTGTGTCGATGCTCCTGTGGGTTATCTTCCCGTGAAGATTGAACGGCCCGAAGGCGGAAAAGTGCCAGTGGCAAATGGCAGAGCGCAGCGCGACCGCAGAGGGCGTGTTTGGCGTGATACAGGCGAATACACCTATTCGGCCAACGATGCCAGCGTGGGCGATGTGGACGGCGACGGACAATATGAAATCATTCTGAAGTGGGAGCCATCGAATGCCCTCGACAATTCGCACGAAGGCTATACGGGGCCTACCTTCATTGATTGCTACCGCTTGTCGGGCGAACGGCTCTGGCGCATCAACTTGGGGCGCAATATCCGTTCGGGTGCCCACTATGTTCCTTTTATTGTATATGATTTTGATGGTGACGGACGGGCTGAACTGATGGTGAAAACGGCAGACGGCACTATCGACGGCATCGGTAGTGTGCAGGGAGATTCCACGAAAGACTGGCGAAACGAGCGTGGCCGTATACTTGATGGGCCGGAGTATATCACGGTGTTCGACGGTCTTACAGGACGTGCCCTTGCCAGTAAAGCCTATATTCCCGAACGAGGCAATGTGGGCGAATGGGGAGACAAATATGGCAACCGTTCGGAACGTTACTTGGCCGCTTTGGGCTATTTGGGGAATGAGAGGAGAGTGAAGAGTGGAGAGAGGAGAGAGGTTGCTTCTGCTATTTTCTGTCGCGGCTATTATACGCGCACGGTCATTGCAGCCTGGGACTGGGACGGAAAGGAACTGACGAACCGCTGGACTTTTGACTCCAACGAAAAGAAGTGGGTTTCGTATGCCGGACAGGGCAACCACAACCTGCGTGTCTGCGATGTCGACGGCGATGGTCTGGACGAGATTACCTACGGCTCGATGGCTGTTGACCACGACGGACATGGCCTCTACAACACGGGCTTTGGCCATGGTGATGCCATTCATCTGGTAGCCGACCCGAAGGATAACCACTTATATATATGGGACTGCCATGAGAACAAACGCGACGGCAGCGAGCTGCGCGATGCCATGACGGGCAAAGTGGTGTTCCAGATTAAGAGCCGTACCGACGTGGGGCGTGCCATGGCCGCTGATATTGACCCCACGAATCCTGGTGTAGAGATGTGGTCTACGGATAGTCATGGCATCCGTAATATGAAAGGGAACGTTGTGTCAACGGCCAAGGATGCTGATGACCCGCAGCATGACAACACCCTGGTCATTGGCGGAAAGCATCTCTCCATCAATTTCGGCATCTGGTGGGACGGCGACCTGCTCCGTGAACTGCTTGACCATGAGACGGTGACAAAATACAACTGGAAAGAAAAAGCCATTGATACCATTGAGCATTTCGACGGTGTATTCAACAACGGCAGCAAGTCTAATCCCTGTCTGTCGGCTGACATTTTGGGCGACTGGCGCGAAGAGGTCATCGTGCGCAACCGCGAAAGTACCGAACTGCGCATCTACGTCACAACCATTCCCACTGACTACCGCATCGATTGTCTGATGCAGGACATTCCCTATCGGCTGTCGGTGGCTACTCAGAATGTGGGCTACAATCAGCCTTCGGAGGCTGGTTTCTACATCGGTCCGGATCGGACTGACTATCTGAAATAACAATAATATAATATACCTATGAATATGAAGAACATGAGACAAATGGCATCGTTGCTGGTGTTGCTGCCCCTAATGGGGTTTGCCAATGAGACAAAAGTGGTTTCGCCCGAAGGCAAACTTGTCGTAACTGTGAATGACGATGGCGGACACGCCACTTACGCCGTGACCTACGATGGTGTGTGTGTGATGACTCCCTCGCAACTCGGCTTTAAAGCTGACTTCGGTGACTTCACGCAAGGGCTGACCCTGAAACGTACCAAAGTCGAAAGCATCGACAAGCGTTACACGATGCGGAAGGTGAAGCAGTCGCAGATGCACTATGTGGCCAATCAGCAAAACATTGATTTCGAGAACAGCAAAGGGCAGAAAATGACGGTACAGATGAATGTGTCGGATCATGACATTGTATTCCGTTACCTCATCCCCCGTCAGGAAAATGACAATCCGAAGTGTGCCGTCATCACCGAAGAAGCCACAAGTTTCCGCATGCCCGACGGCACCACCACATTCCTCTGTCCACAAATAGACCCCATGACGGGCTGGGAACGAACGAAGCCCAGCTATGAAGAGGAATACAAAGCCAATGCCCCGATGACCGAAAAGTCGAAGTTCGGACAGGGATATACGTTCCCCTGCCTGTTTAACCTCCCTGTGGGGGAGAGTCTTTGGGTGCTCATCTCCGAGACAGGCGTAGACAGCCACTACTGCGGTTCACACCTGAGTGACTATGATGCAACCAATGGTTATACCATTGCCTATCCGCAACAGGGCGAGAACAACGGCTTCGGCTCTGCTTCGGCACAGATAGCACTGCCTGGCAAGACACCTTGGCGCACCATCACCGTGGGACAGTCGCTCAAGCCTATCGTAGAGACCACCATTGCCTACGACGTGGTGGAACCGCTCTATGAGCCATCACAGGAATATAAGGGTGGCCGCTACACTTGGAGCTGGCTTATCTGGCAGGACAACAGCATTAACTACGACGACCAGGTGAAGTTCATAGATCTGGCTGCCGCCATGGGCTATGAATACTGCTTGGTGGACAACTGGTGGGACAATAATATCGGTCGTGAGCGCATTGTTGAACTGTCACGCTATGCACAGTCGAAAGGCGTTTCGCTCATGCTTTGGTACAACTCCAACGGAGCTTGGAACGATGCACCGCAAACACCTCGCAACTGTCTGTGTACCAGCATTGCACGCGACCGTGAGATGGCATGGCTGAAGAGCATTGGCGTGAAAGGCATCAAGGTGGACTTCTTTGCCGGCGACAAGCAAGCAACGATGAAACTCTATGAGGACATTCTCTACGATGCCAACCGTTATGGCATACAGGTAATCTTCCACGGCTGCACGCTGCCGCGCGGTTGGGAGCGCATGTTCCCCAATTTCGTTGCCTCAGAGGCTGTGCTCGCCAGCGAAAACGTGTATTTCTCAGAGCATCATGCCGAGCAGGAACCTTTCCAGTTAACGATGCATCCCTTCTGCCGAAATGCCGTGGCCACGATGGACTGGGGCGGCGTAATCATGAACAAATATTTGTCGAAAGACAATAAGAGCCGCCATGCCCGTCAGACTACCGATGTCTTTGAGATTGCCACTGCCTTCACCAATCAGACTGCCATTCAGTGTGTGGCCATGCAGCCCAACAACTTGGAAGAGCTCCCTCAGACAGAACTTGACTTCTTGAAGGTTTTGCCTACTACGTGGGATGAGACCCGTTTCCTTGACGGCTATCCTGGCAAGTATGTCGTGCTGGCGCGTCGCCATGGCGACCAGTGGTATGTGGCAGGGTTGAATGCATTGAAGGAACCGCTTACTTTGACACTCGACTTGTCGGACTTCCATCTGAGTACCTTGCTCACTGATGCTGTCAATAAGAAAACGAAAGAGGTCAGCTTTTCAAAAGCACCTTTGAAAACCGACAAACGCGGACAGACAAAAATCACGATACAGCCCAATGGTGGCATCGTGATGTATTAAGAAAAACTCAGGCGCGACACAATTTGCGCCTGAGTTTTTTAATATGCCCTTATCGGCGTAGGAACTGGATGGCCTGTTCGATATGGGGGTACATCAGTTCGTCGTTCAGGATGAAAGGCACCACCTTTCTGAACTCTTCATGAATCTTGCAGATGGCCGGACTCGATTTCAACGGCAGGCGGAAGTCGAGGGCCTGTGCGGCATTGAACAGCTCAATGGCTAATACGCGCTCGGTGTTGTAGATAACCTGGTATAGTTTGATGGCCGCATTGCCACCCATGGAAACAAGGTCTTCCTGATCCTGGCACGAAGGGATGCTGTCTACCGACGACGGCATGGCCAGCGACTTGTTCAGCGACACGCACGAAGCGGCGGTGTACTGCGTAATCATGAAGCCGCTGTTCACGCCCGGATTGGCCACGAGGAACGAGGGAAGTCCGCGCGTTCCCGACACAAGCCGGTAGATGCGGCGCTCACTGATGTCGGCCAGTTCGCTGAGTGCTATGGCGAGGAAGTCAATAGGCAGGGCAATCGGTTCGCCATGGAAGTTGCCGGCAGAGATGATCAGGTCTTCTTCGGGGCAGACCGTCGGGTTGTCGGTGGCTGAGTTGATTTCAATGTCAATAACCGACTTCACGTAGCGGATGGTGTCTTTCACAGCACCATGCACCTGCGGCACACAGCGGAACGAGTAGGGATCCTGCACATGGGCCTTGATGTTATTGATAATCTGGCTGCCCTCCAATAGCTCGCGCATGCGTTTGGCCGTCTCAATCTGTCCGAGGTGCGGGCGCACGGCATGGACGGCATGGGTGAAGGGCTCTATGCGACCGTCGAAAGCGTCGAGACTCATGGCGGCAATCTTGTCGGCCCATTCGGAGAGCCGCTGCGCTTCGAGCAGTGCCCAAACGGCAAAGGCACTCATGTTCTGTGTGCCATTCAGCAGGGCCAAGCCCTCCTTTGAAGCCAGTTCGATGGGTTTCCAGCGCTTCTTGCGGCAGAGTTCCTCACCCGAAATGACCTTGCCCTGATACTCCACTTCGCCCAATCCGATAAGTGGCAGGCAGAGATGGGCCAATGGCACTAAGTCGCCCGATGCTCCCAAGGAGCCTTGACGATAGACCACGGGGTAGACATCGTTGTTGAAGAACTGTACGAGTCGCTGCACGGTGTCGAGCTTGCAGCCCGAATAGCCGTAGCTCAGCGACTGGATCTTCAGCAGCATCATGATTTTCACAATGTCCTTGGGGACACGCTCACCTACGCCGCAGGCATGGCTCTTGATAAGGTTGATTTGCAACTGTGACAGCTGGTCCTTGCCGATGGAGACGTTACAGAGCGAACCGAAGCCCGTGGTCACGCCGTAGACGGGGGCACCGTTGGAGGCTATTTTCTTGTCAAGATACTGACGACATTTGCGGATGCGCTGCTTGGCATCTTCCGACAGTTCCAGTTTCTCACCGTTTCTGATGATTTCGCCGATGCGCTCAATAGTGAGGTGATCGGTTGAGATAAGATGTGTTGCCATAGTGTGATTTGGATATTTTCTGCAAAGGTATAGAATTTAGTGGAAAAATCAAAGAAAAGATGAAGAGTTTCGTATGTTTTTATTAATTTTGCAGAATCTTTGAACCATAATAAAAGAAATGACATGAAGAAGATTTTTTCGATAGCAATTGTATTGCTCATAGTGTTGGGTGCTAAGGCACAGCGTGAGGAAGGCTCGGTGACGGTTCAGCCCCGTGCCGGTGTCAACATGTCGAAGTTGGACGACTACAACAAAATGAAGTTCGGTTATAATTTCGGAATCGAAATGGAATACCAGATGACCGAACAGCTGAGTCTTTCAGCAGCGTTGATGTATTCCGACCAGGGAGGAAAGGATGATGAGGACGGGATGAAGGTGACACTCGACATCGACTACGTCAATGTCCCCATCATGCTCAATTACTATGTGGCTCCTGAGGTGTTGCCCGGATTAGCCGTTAAGGCAGGTGTTCAACCGGCATTCCGTACCAAGACCACCGTCAAGGCCGATGGCATCAAGATGGATGTTGACGAGTTGTTCAATTTAATGGGACTTCCAAATTCAACAATGAGCAAGTTCATGTTTTCTGTTCCTGTAGGCCTTTCCTATGAGTTCAGGAATGTTGTGCTGGATGCCCGTTATAATATTGGTATTAGCGATATGTTCAAAGGAGAAGGAAAGATGCGTAACAATGTCATTCAGGTGACATTGGGCTATAAGTTCGACGCAGAGTTCTAAACGATTCCCTTTTCTTTATTCGTTACAAAATTTTGATGCCTGTTCAGCTTCGTCGTAGCTGGACAGGCATCATTCTGAAATATTCCTCCGACTGTTTTCCGAAGAACAGTGGATTCTGGATCGTTAGTCGGCTGCCTCAAATTCGCGCAGGAACTGGGTATCGTTCTCCGAGAACATACGCAGGTCGCTGACACGGTATTTCAGGTTGGTGATACGCTCCACACCCATGCCGAAGGCGTAGCCGCTATAGATACTGCTGTCGATGCCGCACTGTTCGAGCACGTTCGGGTCGACCATGCCGCATCCCAGGATTTCCACCCAACCGGTGTGCTTGCAGAAGCCGCAACCTTCGCCACCGCAGATGAAGCACGAGATGTCCATCTCTGCCGAAGGCTCCGTGAAGGGGAAGTAAGAGGGGCGCAAGCGAATCTTTGTGTCGGCACCGAACATCTCCTTGGCAAATGAGAGCAGCACCTGTTTCAGGTCGGTGAACGAGACGTTCTTGTCGATATACAGTCCTTCCACCTGATGGAAGAAGCAGTGGGCGCGGGCGGTAATGGCCTCATTGCGATAGACACGGCCTGGGCAGATCACGCGGATGGGGGCGGTCAGCTTGCCGTCTTCGGTATGCATGTGTTCCATGACACGGGCCTGAACGCTTGATGTGTGGGAACGAAGGAGGATATTTTTCGTCACATCGTTCGGATGCTGGCTGACGAAGAACGTGTCCTGCATGTCGCGGGCGGGATGGTCGGCGGCAAAGTTCATCTTGGTGAAGATGTGCAGGTCGTCCTCCACCTCGGGACCGTCGGCCAGCACGAAGCCCATACGCGAGAAAATGTCGATGATTTCGTTGGTGACGATGGTGAGCGGATGGCGCGTACCCAACTGGATGGGGTAAGGTGTCCGGCTGAGGTCGATGCTCTCGTCGCCGCTTTCCTGTGTCTGGCACTCTTCGCGCAGTTGGTTGATGCGCTCTGTGGCGAGGGTCTTCAGCTCGTTGATCTTCATGCCGACGGTCTTCTTCTCGTCAGCAGCCACGTTGCGGAAGTCGTTCATCAGTGCCGTGATTTCACCCTTCTTGCTAAGGTATTTCAGACGAAGCTGTTCCACTTCGTCTGCATTCTTTGCACTCAGCGTCTGTACTTCTTTCAGAAGCTCGTCTATCTTGTCAAGTATCATAATTTATATATAAATTGCAATTTGGGGTGCAAAGTTAATTAAAAAAAAGAAAACAGCGAAAGATTTGCGCTGTTTTCGTGTTTTTAACGCTTCTTTGCCAGGTTATAATTGTAGTACTGTGTGCTGCACGTAATGTCTTCGATCACGCGGATGAAGGGTGGGAATTTCACGCTCTTGTGCTCGGTGATGCCCTTCGTCTCAAGAATGACGAGTCCGTCTAACCAGTCCTTGTAGAAGTCCAGCTCGAAGTATTGACCCTTCCAGATGAAGCTCTTGCGCAGTTTGTGGATGGTCTGTCGTTCGGGGTCGGCCAAGGCGAGCATCATCTCGTAAAGACTGTTGTTGATCTGTCGCTCGGTGACAATCTCCTCCTTTGGCGAGATGCGTTTGCGCGTGGTGTGGACGTTGACCACCTTTCCCTGCCATGCGCGGCGGCGCAAGCGCACCTCGCATCCCGGCTCGCCCAGCAGGTAGCACTGTGTGATTTCGCTTTCGATGCAGTCGTCAGGCACATCGCCCACCACTTCAACCTTGTACTTACGCTCGTCGACGATGGGCTGTGGCAGGCTGAGCACATCGCTGATTTCCTTTACCACGCGGTTCATCTTCTTGTCGAAGTCCTCGTCGTTGTTGATGACGCGCAGATGGGGGTGTCCCGTCCATGCCTTGATGACCTTCTTGTCTAACGAACGGGCGATGCGGAGGCCCTCGGCATCGTTGCTCTCATTGCGCGAGGCATTGTTGGCCGTGGTGTAGAACTGTTCGGCACCGTCGGCAGCCGACACGAGGTGGAGCACGGCATTGTAGCGCTGGCGTAGTTCGGGCGTTGAAGTACCCACGGCGCGGGTAATCTGTTCCCATGTCTCGGGTGTCATATAGGCGGAGATGTCCATGGTGCCGCGGTCGCAGACGATGATGCAGTCCTCCTCGCATTCCTGTGCCATGCGCGTGAACTTGTCTTCGAGCATCATCTGTATCTCAAGCGTGGCTTTCTCGCCCTCGTAGAAAAAGCCTTTGTTCCGGGTGAGATAGTCCATGCCGGCCTGTGTGAACAGGGTGGGGACTTCGGGGATGGTGAACACCTTGAAACCAAGGCTGGAAAAGTGCTCAATGACGCGCACCAGTGCCGATGTCTTTCCGGCGCAGGGGCCGCCTGTCAGTACAATTTTAGTGATATTGCCCATAATGAATGTTTTCTGGTTGCAAAAGTACTAAATATTTTTGAATGCAAAGAAAAATAAATTGTATTTAATCATTCTTTATTCGTAATTATTTCCTACCTTTGCACACCGAAAAAGCAACAATAGCGTGTTCGTAAAGATGAAAAAGGGTTTGGTGGCTTCCGTACTTGCAGGAGCGGTACTGGTGGCTTGCACCGAAGGGCATCGGGGAATCAGTTCGCTGACTTCTCTTTCTGCCGATAGTGACGAGTTGGACGACTCGGCAGCGATAGAGGAAGAAGTGGAAATGGTGCCACGGGAAGCCGACGAGCTGTTCGATGATTTCTTCTTCAACTACGCCTCGAACCGCCGTTGGCAGCAGGAACGCACGATGTTCCCCTTGTCGGTGGTTGATGGGGCAAAGACGACGAAGATAGCGCAGCGGCAGTGGAAGCAGGAGCCGTTTTTCATGAATCAGGATTACTACACGCTGATCTTCGATTCCCAGCTCCAGATGGAATTGGTGCTCGACACGGCAGTCATCGATGCTACGGTGGAGCGTATAAACCTTGACGAGGGCCGTGTACAGCAGTTCCTCTTCAGTCGGCGCAGCGGTCGTTGGATGCTCCATGAAATCAGATGGCAGCCGTTGCCCCATAACCCGAACGCGCAATTCCTGAGCTTCTATCAGCGTTTCGTCGCTGACTCGCTTTTCCAACATGAGAGCCTGGCCGATCAGATAGAGTTCTCCGGCCCTGATCCTGACGACGATTTCTCTGTGCTTGAGGGGGTGATTACGCCTGACTTTTGGGATGCCTTCAAGCCTGAGCTGCCCGAACACCTATTATATAATATAGTGTATGGCCATCAGAACCCGGCAGCGACGCAGAAGATTTTCTTGCTTCGTGGCATTGCCAACGGTTTGGAGATGGAAATCACCTTCCAACTGAAACGCGGACACTGGAAACTGACGCAACTGATGATGTGACGATATGAAAGATTTATGCGATTATAGTTTGCGGAAGCACAATACGTTCGGTATTGAGGCCAAGTGTCGTCGCTACGTGGAATTTTCCTCTATTGAAGAGGCCGCTCTTGTGGCCCGGCAACTCAACGAACCTTTCTTGATAATCGGTGGGGGCAGTAATCTGCTGCTGACACGCGACTATGAGGGAGTCGTGGTGCGTTCGGACATCCATGGCTGTGAGGTGGTGGCTGCAGACGACGGGGAAGTGCTCGTCAGAGTCGGTAGTGGTGAGGAGTGGGATGCCATGGTGGCCCGTTTCGTGGAAAACGGCTGGCACGGTGCCGAAAACTTGTCGCTTATTCCGGGTGATGTAGGCGCATCGGCCGTTCAGAATATCGGAGCCTATGGCATGGAGGTCTGCCAACTGATTGAAAAGGTGGAAGCCGTCCGTATGGGTACGGGTGAGCCGGTTGTCTTCACTGCCCATGAGTGCCAGTATGGTTATCGTCAGAGCCGGTTCAAGAATGAGTGGCACAACAAGTTTTTGATTACACATGTCACTTATCGCCTCTCCCGACAGTTTGAACCCCATCTTGACTATGGTAATGTGAAGCAGGAGTTGCAGCTTCGCGGCATTCTCCAGCCTACTGCTGCCCAGCTTCGCGAAGTGATTGTGACCATTCGTCGTGAGAAACTGCCCGATCCGAAAGTGGAGGGCAATGCCGGCAGCTTCTTCATGAACCCCGTGGTGAGTCGCGAGAAGTTTGAGACGTTGCTGAAAGAATACCCTGGCATGCCACATTATTATATAAATGACTGTCACGAAAAGATTCCCGCAGGCTGGATGATTGACCAGTGCGGCTGGAAAGGCCGCACCTTGGGTCGTGCCGGCGTGCATGCCAAGCAGGCGTTGGTGCTCGTGAACCGTGGCGGTGCTACGGGACAGGAGGTCGTCGACCTGTGCAATGCCATCCGCCACGATGTACGCGACCGCTTCGGCATAGACCTTCATCCGGAAGTGAACATCGTATAACCTAAGGTCATGTATGCCGCGACTCTGTCGCGGCTCCAATATAGAAGCAAATGAAGATCACCTTTCTCGGAACCGGAACATCGTGCGGAGTGCCTGTGATTGGGTGCCAGTGTGAGGTGTGTAGAAGTACCGACCCGAAGGACAAGCGGTTGCGCTGTTCCATTCTTGTAGAGACCGAAACAACCCGTATTCTCGTAGATATAGGGCCTGACTTCCGCTTGCAGGTACTGCCTGTGCCTTTCCGCCGTATCGACGCCATCCTGATTACCCATTCCCATTACGACCATGTGGGTGGCATGGACGATATCCGCCCTTACTGTCAGTTTGGCGAGATCAATGTCTATGCCGATCCCATTGCCCGGAAGTCCATGCTCCAGATGCTGCCCTATTGCTTTGCCGAGCATCGCTATCCTGGGGTGCCGGCCATTGGCCTTCATGAAATCCATGCTGGCAGCCAGATGCGTTTTGGCGATATCGATGTCCTTCCGTTCCAGGTGATGCACGGCAAGCTGCCCATCTTAGGCTATCGTTTTGGCCGCTTTGCCTATATCACCGACATGAAGACGATGGCAGACGATCAGGTTGCCCTGCTCGACGGGGTGGAGACGATGGTTGTGAACGCGCTTCGCTTCGACAAGCCCCATCACTCCCATCAACTTGTCGACGATGCTGTGGCTTTTGCCCGTAGGGTAGGGGTACAGCGCACCCTGCTCACCCATGTCTGTCACGATGTCGGCCTTCATGAGGAAGTGAACCGCAAGCTGCCCGCAGGCTTTGAATTGGCCTATGACGGTCAGGTGATAGAAATTGCGGATTGATGGTATGAATAAAAAACTGATGAAGAAAATCCATATAGATGTGATTGTCTTCATCAGTCTGAAAAAGTCCTCTTAGCGTCTCTTTTTCTTTTTCGAGTCATCCTTTCTGAAAAAGTCGAGCACTCCGCTATAGTTTTTTATCAGCTTGCGCACCAATAGGAATGCGTCGATAGCCGTAATACTGTTGGCCACAAGGGTGGCAATGTACTCGCCTCGCGTTGAGTTTTCCTGTTTCTTGAAAATACCGTTCCACAGGGTGACAATCTTTTCGCCTTCGCGATTGATGTCCTCACTCAGTTGGTCGCGGCGCAGCTGGATTTCCTCCAGTGTGTTATAGGCTTTCACAGTTTCCATAGCTTTAACTCATCAGAAGGTTGGCAAGGAAGTGTACGAGCGGCCGCTCAATCCACGACTTGCGGAAATAGTAGAACGCAAAGAGCAATAGCAGATGGGCGGCTGACACAATCATGAAAGCACCCGTCAGTCCGGTGTACCGGGACAGCCAGAAGGAGATGCCAAGCCAGAAGAACAGCAGCACGGCCACGATGATGATGATGAACAGAACGGCCAAGGCCAGTGCCGTGAACAGGCGCACCACCTTGTCGATGACCGTGAGCTTCGTGTATTCCGTCTGAAGGCTCAGGTATCTTTTCAGCACCTCAATGAGCTGTGCTATGGTCTCAACATTCTTGTCGCTCGACAGCATTGCTTACTCCTCTGTAACGTCTTGGATATCGTCAACAAGATCGCCAACCTCCTTACGGTTCAGCTTGATGTTGTGCTTCTTGAGGAAGTCCTCAACAGCATCAGTGATTTTTACACGGGTGTCGCTGCCCTTTTCGGGAGCCATCAGAATACCAAGTGCTGCGCCGGCGATTGCACCGCCAAGGAATGCGCCAATGTAACCTAAACTTTTCATAATAGTTAGTCTTTTAAAGTGAAACTTATAAATAGTCGTTTTCGTTAGCAAAAATACAAAGATTTCTTGAAAATAAGCCGAAAATGCTGCCATTTTTTGTTAAAATCGATATAATTTGCCAAAATTACAAATTTTATCTGTCATTTTTATTCGTTTTTTCCCCGATATTTCGTATCTTCGCAGCGAATTAATATTGATTGAGAAAGTTAAGTATAAGAAATAAACGCATTTAAATTTTTTATTATGAAAAAGGTAATGATAGTTTGCACAGGCCTTTGTCTCGCCTTGGCTTTCACTGGATGTAAGTCGAAGGAGAGTGCCTACAGACAGGCATACGAAAAGGCAAAAGCAGCAGAATCTGCTCAGAATGTGATCGAGACACCTGCTGTCGTCGCTGTCGAAACGCCCGTTGTTGCTCCTGTCCAGACACGTCCTGTGACTCAGACAAGAGTGGTTGACAATGTTGACAATGTGTCGGTTCGCGAGGAGCGCGTTTCAGTTGTTAGCGGTATCGGGCTGGGTAGTTACAGTGTTGTCGTTGGCTCTTTCTCTGTGATAGCCAATGCAGAGGGTTTGCAGCAGCGCCTGAGAAATGCAGGCTATGCAGCCCAGATTGTAAGGAATGTTGACCGTAACATGTATCGTGTGGTAGCTACCACTTTCAACGACAAGAGGTCGGCAGTCGAGAGCCGCGACGACCTGCGTGTCAGCTATCCCGACGCATGGTTGCTCTATAACGTAAAATAGTCAATCGTTTGGCTCGCATCCTATCCATCGATTACGGTCGTAAGAGAACAGGACTGGCAGTCACCGACCCGCAGCAGATTATTGCAGGCGGGTTGGCGACTGTCTCTACTTCTGAACTCTTCGATTGGCTGAAGGGATATATTGAAAAGGAGCCAGTGGAGCGTATCGTTATCGGTGAACCACGTCAGATGGACGGCTCGCCGAGTGAGAACCTGGCACGTGTGCAGCAGTTTGTCAATCGTTGGCGAAAAGCTGTCCCCACCATTCCCATTGAGTTCTACGACGAGCGTTTCACTTCCGTCCTTGCCCATCGGGCCATGATTGACGGCGGCTTGCGTAAGAAAGACCGTCAAAACAAGGCATTGGTCGACGAAATCAGTGCTACCATTATTCTGGAGGACTATATGCGGTCGCTTCTTCGCCCCCTAAGTTAGGGGGGGGGTCTGAACAGGCGCAGATCCCTATGATCATAAGAAATAATGGTCTGATGTTTCGCTTGTTCAGACCCCCAATCCCCTAACTTAGGGGGCATGAATATGATACTACCAATTTATATTTATGGCCAGCCTGTGCTTCGTAAGGTGGCCGAAGACATTTCTACCGACGATCCTGACTTGAAGCAGTTGATTGCTGACATGTATGAGACCCTTGATGCTTCAGAGGGCATCGGACTGGCAGCTCCCCAGATTGGCAAACCCATCCGTTTGTCGGTCATCGATCTCGATGTGCTGAGTGAAGACCTTCCCGAATACAAAGGCTTCCGCCATGCCTTTATCAATCCTCATATTATTGAATACGACGACACGAAGACCGACTCTTCGGAGGAGGGCTGCCTGTCGCTGCCGGCCATTCACGAGAAAGTGACGCGCCCCACCCGCATCCGCGTACAATGGATTGACGAAGATTTCCAGCCCCACGACGAGTGGGTTGAAGGCTATCTGGCCCGTGTGATGCAGCATGAGTTCGACCATTTGGATGGTAAGATGTTCATCGACCGCATATCGGCACTGCGCCGGCAGCTCATCAGCAGTAAGCTGAAAGCACTCATACAGGGCCGTTATCGTTGTAACTACAAGACAAAGCCGGTGAGGAGGTGAAAAAGTGAAGAGTGAAGAATGAAGAGTGAAGAATGAAGAGTGAAGAATTTGCTACCGCTGTCTGTAGGTGTCGCCCTTCATCGACATCTTCCCTTCGGCTAATCGTTTTAGTCGTCATGCTATTCAATGCGTTAGCAAATTCTTCACTCTTCACTCTTCACTCTTCACTCCTTCACGCCCAGTACAACATCGACCGCTTGCTGACCATTGGCCGTTCGGCCCTCTATTATGAGGACTATGTGCTGTCGATGCAGTATTTCAATCAGGCCATTTCCGCCAAGCCTTACCTTTATGAGCCGTGGTTTTTCCGGGCCGTGGCCAAATATAGTCTTGACGACTATGCCGGTGCCGAAGCCGATTGCACACAGGGCATCCAGCGCAACCCATACGTGGTGAGTCTTTACGAGTTGCGTGGAATAGCCCGTATTCAGCAAAAGAAATTTTCAGATGCCATCAAGGACTATGACATTGCCCTGAAGTACGACCCGGTGAACCGAGGGTTGTGGCACAACCGTGTGCTTTGCCATATTCAGAACAAGGATTTCGACACCGCTCTTCTTGAGATCGACACCATGCTGACACGCTGGAGCCGCTATTCGGCTGCCTATAACATGCAGGCCGATGTCTTCATGCAGAAGAAGGACACCACGTCGGCCATGGTCTCGTTGGACAAAAGTCTGGAGATTGACCCTTACGACGGACAGACGTGGTCGGCCAAGAGCATGATCTGCCTGATGCGCGAGGAGTGGAAAGAGGGTGAGGAATGTCTCGACAAGTCCATCCACCTGTTGCCGAAGAATGCCAACAACTACATTAATCGCGCCCTGGCACGGTATAACCAGAACAACCTGCGTGGTGCCCTGTCTGACTATGACACGGCACTCGACCTCGAACCCAACAACTTCTTGGGACATTACAACCGGGGATTGCTTCGCGCACAGGTTGGCGACGACAACCGTGCCATTACCGACTTTGACTTTGTGCTGCGTTTGGAGCCTGACAACCTCATGGCACTCTTCAACCGTGCCGTATTGCTCGACAAGACAGGCGACCTGCAAGGGGCTATCCGCGACTATTCAAAGGTAATCGACGAATATCCCAACTTCTGGACAGGACTGGAGTTTCGTGCCAGTTGCTACCGTCGTATGGGCATGGTCAAGCAGGCCGAGCAAGACGAGTTCACCGTCTATAAAGCCCGTTTGGAGAAACATCTCTATGGCACCCAGCCCCGGTTGAACCCGAAGCAGATGCGCAAGCGCAGCGACGAGTCGCCCGAGAAATACAATCAGTTGGTGGTCGAAGACGAGCAGGAACTGGAACACGACTATCAGAACGACTATCGCGGACGGGTGCAGAACCGCAAGGTCGACGTAGACTATCAGCCGCTTTTCGCCCTCTCGTTTGTCGTCATGAAGAGCGACGTGCGCTCCTACGTGGCTTTCGACCGTCATGTCGATGCCCTCAACCAGCGTTTCGCCTCGCGCACATTATATATTAATAATACACGTCCCACGTTTACCGAGAGGGAGTCGAAGGGCTATTTTGAATACATCGACTCCCTCACAACCTCCATTGGACGTTCGCGCAATACGGAGCAGACCCTTCGCAACCTCTTCCTTCGGGCGGTGGCTTACTCCACCATCCAAAACTATGAGAGTGCCATCGAGGATCTCTCAACCTATTTGCAGGAAGACTCCACCTGCGTGCCGGCCCTGTGGCAGCGCGCCTATTGTCAGTCGCGCATCAATCAGTTTGTCACCGCCACTATCGGTGCCCCCCATGACCCTTCGGCCACCGAAGGTACCGGGGTGGAACTGAAGAACGCTAACGTACTGGCCGACCTGAACCATGCCCTCTCGCTCGATGGCAAGAACGCCTTCCTCTTTTACAACCGTGCCTGTTTCTATGCACAGCGGCAGCAATATGCCCAGGCCATTGAAGACTTTACACGTGCCATCGCACTCGATGCCAATATGGCCGAGGCCTATTACAACCGTGGCCTCTGTGCCATCTACCATAAGCAGACGGAGGCAGGCATCAGCGATCTGAGCAAGGCTGGAGAACTGGGACTTTACACAGCATACAGCATAATAAAAAAATACAGAAAGTGATCTATGGAAAAAGAGACTTTAGTTTGGAACAAGATTCTGGCAGCCGTATTGAAAATGCCAGGCGTAAAGGTAGACCGTGTGGCTTTCCTGCGTAAGGAACTGAAGGACTATTGCAGCGAACAAATGCTGGACATGCTTTCCAATGTGCGGCCGTACACCATTGTCGAGGACAAGGTCATCGACAGCGTGGCCTCTTCATGCATCAATTTCCATACGGCCATGGCCACCACTGGCTCTGCCATTGCAGGACTGCCAGGCGGACTGGCGATGGCGGCCACCATACCGGGCGACCTGACACAGTACTATTTCCATGTGGTGGTGCTTTCGCAAAAATTGGCCTATCTCTATGGCTTTCCCGATTTCTGCAAGGCCAATGGCGAACTGGGCGAGGAGGCCTGCGACTTGCTCACCGTCTTCATGGGTTCGATGATGGGTGTGAAAGTGGCCGATCAGGGCATTAACGAGCTGGCCAAAGGCATGGCGAAATCGGCTGTCGGACGACTGCCGCGATTGGCCATCACGAAGACGGCCATCTATCCCGTCGTGATGCAGGTGGCCAAATTGGCAGGTACGAAGATTTCCAAGAATGGTTTCGTAAACTCTGTGGGCAAGTTCATTCCCGTTGCCGGTGGCGTGTTCTCTGGCACAGTGACACTTTTCACCTTCAGACCTGGTGCCAAGAGGTTGCAGAAGCGATTGAAGGCACAGAAGACCTATTTCAAAAGTTCCGACGATGCGGCTCTTGAGAACTTCTGGAACGAGGAGGGGCAGAACGAGCGTTCGCGCATCCGTGCATCCTTTGCCAAGGCGGAACAGACACAGGATCATCCTTCTGCAAAGCAGTTGGCACTGATACAGGTCATGATCAACATGGCCAACATTTCCGATAACATCTCGCCTGATGTGCAGGATCTGATTGAAGACCGTGTCGCCCGTACCGAATTGACGGGTGACCAGCAGATTGCCTTGCTCGAGAACTTGGGCGTGGAGTACAGCTTTGAGGTCGACTACGACGTTCTGGCCTGCGATCCCGACTATGCCCGTGAGGCACTGAAAGCCATGGTTCAGGTCATGCACACCGCCGGCCGGAAGACCGTGGCCGAGAAGATGTACCTCTCCATGACAGCCAAGGCACTCGGTGTCAGCAAGGAGGAACTCGACGAAATGATGGAGTCTTAATTCGCCTTGATTTTTGTCCGTCTGACGGTTCAATTCAAATGAGTTTACAAAGTCGTCGACTTTGTGTTACAAACTCGTCGACTTTGTGACACAAACTCGACGACTTTGTAAAACGGTTCAAAATGAATGGTTTTATCAGTCCATAGAGACTGTCCTTTTTTGTGTGTCAGATTGTCAGTCAGGGCAGTTTGGCACACTTTTGGCATAAACGGGGTAGAAGATATTAAACATCATTATTTAAATATTGTAACAATTATGACAATCAAACCATTAGCTGACCGCGTGCTGGTAGTGCCTGCACCGGCTGAAGAGAAAATCGGTGGAATCATTATTCCCGACACTGCAAAGGAGAAGCCCCTGCGCGGCATTATCAAGGCCGTTGGTAAGGGCACCAAGGACGAAGAGATGATTCTGAAAGAGGGCGACGAAGTGCTCTATGGCAAATATAGCGGCACCGAGATTGAGCTCGAAGGTGAGAAGTTCCTGATGATGCGTCAGAGCGACGTGCTCGCAGTGATCTGTTAGCCCCCTAAGTTAGGGGGATGGGGGTCTGAACAAGCGCAGGCTTCCACATAGTTAACATTAACAATAAATGGTCTGATAAACGCTTGTTCAGACCCCCAACCCCCTAACTTAGGGGGCTCAGAATTATGGCAAAGGATATTAAATTCAATATTGAGGCCCGCGAATTGATGAAGCAGGGCGTAGACCAGTTGGCTAACGCAGTAAAGGTGACACTTGGCCCGAAAGGTCGTAACGTAGTGATTGAAAAGAAGTTTGGTGCTCCCCAGATTACCAAGGACGGCGTGACCGTAGCCAAGGAGATTGAGCTGGAGGACCACTTTGAGAATACAGGCGCACAGCTCGTGAAGAGCGTGGCCTCGAAGACTGGCGACGATGCCGGCGACGGCACCACCACTGCCACACTGCTGGCTCAGGCCATCGTCAACGAGGGCTTGAAGAACGTGGCTGCCGGTGCCAATCCCATGGATCTGAAGCGCGGTATCGACAAGGCTGTGAAGGCCGTGACCGAGTTCATCGCCAAGAACGCCGAGCAGGTGGGCGACAACTACGACAAGATTGAGCAGGTGGCTACCGTCAGCG
>CAMYVQ010000003.1 GCA_947302435.1 uncultured Prevotella sp.
ACCCCAACCTTGGCAAGGTTGTGCTCTACCAACTGAGCTATTTCCGCATTTTCAATCCCCTACGGGAGCATCTCTCTCGAATGCGGATGCAAAGGTACTACTTTTTCCCGAACCGCCAAAACTTTTCCCGCTTTTTTTTCTAAAAAAGTGCAAAATGGAACTTTTCCATTCGTTTGTCGGAATCCCTTCCAACTAATCCATACGCGAACGGTAATCCTCATAACCAAACTGGCGGAGCACTTCGAGTGTGCCGTCTTCATGAAGCATGCCGATGGAAGGATGCGTAATGCCATTGAACATGGTCGTCTTGACGGTGGTATAGTGGATCATGTCTTCAAAGATGACCTCCTCGCCCACCTGAAGTTCGTGGTCGAACTGCCAGAATCCCATAAAGTCGCCTGAGAGACAACTGTTGCCACCGAGACGGTAAACGAATTGGGCATCGGGAATTGAAGCGTCAGCCATCGTATTCGCTCCACGCACTTCAGGATAATACGGCATTTCCAAACAGTCGGGCATGTGGCAGGTGAAACTGACATCGAGGATGGCGGTGCGGATCCCCTTGTCCTCGACGACATCCACGACGTGGCTCACCAATGGTCCTGTCTGCCACGCGAAAGCGCTGCCCGGTTCGAGGATTATCTTCAGCCACGGATAGCGTTGGTGCAATCCCCCTAATATATTAATAAGGTGTTCCACATCGTAGTCCTTGCGCGTCATCAGGTGTCCGCCGCCAAGGTTCAGCCATTTCAGCTGCGGAAACCACTTGGCAAACTTTCCTTCAATATGCACTAGTGTGCGTTCCAACACGTCGGCTCCACTCTCGCAATGGCAGTGGCAATGGAATCCCTCCACATCCGCCGGCAACTGTTCAGGCAGTTTGTCGCACGAAACACCGAAACGTGTACCGGGGGCACAGGGATTATAGAGCAGGGTCTCCACTTCCGAGTATTCAGGATTCACGCGCAGTCCGATGGAAGCCTTGCCCCCCACCCTTTCATGGAACCGCTCGTACTGGGACAGGGAGTTGAACGTCAGATGACTTGAACAGCCCACAATCTCATCGATCTCATCGTCGGTATAGGCCGGCGAGAACGTGTGCGCCTTGGCACCGAACTCCTCCAAGGCCAACCGTGCTTCGCTGAGCGAACTGGCTGTTGTGCTATGAATATACTCACGGAAGATGGGGAAGGTCTTCCAAAGGGCAAAGGCTTTGAAAGCCAGGATAATCTCCACGTCGGCTCTCTTCGCCACATCGGCTATCAGCCGCAGGTTCTTCCGCAGTTTTTGTTCCTCTATAATATAAATAGGTGTAGGCATTTCTTTCTTAAACGTGCTCCTAAACGTACAATATGCTTACTTTGACATACAACGCCTGCAAAGGTACGGATTTATTTTCATATACTGTGTGATTGTCCCGTTAATCTTTTCCGCTATGCCCAAGGAAGATAAATAAAGTCTGAAAAGAGGCGGTCTTACCATCCAATATCAATCATGTCGGCATTCAACATGAATCATGTAACAATTAAACTTCAATGGCTCTGTCATTGAATATCAATGACAATGTAAACGAACATCAATGGCGGCATCATTCATTATAAATGGCAAGCCACCTCATGAAAAAGGCCCTTAAAAGAGATTTTTCATCGTTTTCTTTTGACATTCCAAATAATCTGATTACTTTTGCGCCCGTTTTTTGAACACAAGACAAAACTAATGGATCATTTCATATATCACACCTCACTGATTGTAACGAGTATCCTCAACTTGCTGTTGGCAGTTTTCATGTTATGGAAAAATAACAAATACCGCAAATACAAACACTATTACCGCACGCGCTGCCTCACTGTCGTATGGCTTGTGGCTTTCGGCATCGGCTATCTGCTGCATGCTTTCTTCCAATGGCGGTATTCATGGGCAACAGCAGCTTCGGCACTGACCGTCAGCTACTTCCATATCGGTGCTCTCTGCTTCAGTTGGGGGTACACACCGCTGTTAAACCCGAAATACTTAACGAAGAAAGTCATTGTTCGCGACCTGATGATCTTTTTTACAGGTCTCATTATCTATTGGACCGTGGCCATCGCCATACCATACGCCCCCATACTGACCATTTTCTCATTCGGTTTCTTCTTCGCATACGCTGCTTACATCGCATTTGTGTTCTACAGCACCTACAACAGGATCACCTACCGAATCATGAAGATGGATACTGGAAACGTGATCGGCTTTATCAAGTGGATGCAGGCCTGCTGCGACCTCATTGTGGTTTTCGGTATCGGCAGCGTGGGGCTCACTGCAGCCTTCCCCTTGGAAATCTGGCCCTACTCCCTATTGCTCTGGGCGGGTTTTGGCATGTTCAGCTACATGGTCTACTCGGTCAACAAATATGCTACTGTCATCGACTCGACGAAGGACGTATTGGGACACTAAGAAAGGGAAATCAATAGACCCTCGGACCGAAAATCATGGTGCCGATGCGCACCATGGTGCTACGGTGACGGACAGCAATGGGATAGTCGTCGCTCATGCCCCATGAACGCTCGCAGAAGGACGGATCGTCGGGAAAATACTGCGTTTTCACTTCATCGAAAAAGTCGGCTGCGGCCTGGAACTCAGAGGCTATCTGTTGCTCGTCGTCGGTATTCGAGGCCATCATCATCAGACCGCAAATCTGCACGTTGGGCATTGCGCGCCACTCGCCGCCAGCCAACAGCTCGCGACAGGCATCAAGGGTCAGGCCGTATTTCGTGGCCTCTTCAGCGATGTGCAGTTCCAAAAGGACTTGCACGACCCTGCCCACCTTGGCTGCCTGCTTCTGGATTTCACGCAACAGCTTCAGCGAATCCACCGCCTCAATCATGGTGATATAAGGCACAATGTACTTCACCTTGTTGGTCTGCAGATGGCCAATGAAATGCCATTCGATGTCTTTGGGCAGAACCTCATGCTTCTGGCGGATTTCCTGCTCATGACTCTCCCCGAACACGCGCTGCCCTTCTTCGTAGGCAGCCATCAGATAGTCAGCAGGGTGATACTTGCTGATGGCCACCAGACGAACACCCTGCGGCAGTGTGGCAAGCACCTCGCGCAGTTTTTCTTTAACGTCGTACATCAGCCCTCAAACTCAGGTTTATCGTTCTGTTCCTTTTTCTTGTACTCGAAGACATCCATGAGCGTGGTTTCAGCCACGGAAGCAATGACATAGTCGATCATGGTGCCGCCCATCACTTCGTCGATGTTCTTCACCGCCCCGTTCAGGGTTCCCGACTGTACAAGATAATTCACGTTGGAACGCTTCTCCTTCTCGGTTTTCTCGTCGATCGTAATAAACTGGAGTTTGGTCTTATACCATCGGTCGGCCATCTCATCGTCACTGAAGAAGATTTCCTTATAAGCAGCCCGCTTGATGTCGTTCACCTCAAACTCGCCACTGATGTAGCTCGACATTTCTTCCATAATGCGCTGTTCGGCCTCGGTAAACGACAGGGCATCAACGACATACGTTTCTACGACTTTCTTCTGCAAGCCGTCCTCCATGGTTTTCTCATAACGGATCTTGCACTCAAACCAGTTTGCTGTTCTGCTTCTCATTTTATTCTGTTTTTTTGTTTATAATCTTAGAATTGTTTTTCACTCGCCGCCCAAACCCAACGACATGTTTCTTTCCTTTTCGGCTATGATACGCGCCACAACCTCAGAGGCGATACTGTCGGCCAACGCATCGGAGATTCCCGACTGCTCTGCCAGCTCGTTCTGCAACTTCACGAGCTCCTCACTCATGGCAGAACTTTTGGCCATGAAAGCCTTCTCGGTGGAGTTCATGCTCTCGTTGTTATAGACCTTGGACAAGATGCCTTCTGCCTTTTCGGCAAATTGGCGACGATAGATTTCCGCAGCTTTCCGCATATACACATCAATGGAAAACCGCTCTTCCTCCGTGAGCGTGTCAGTAACAGTGCTGTCACCCGACAACAAATCAAGCTCGGGGTCAAAATCATCGTCAAGGTAGTCTTCCTGTGGGCCTTTCGGTACAGCTTCAACAAACTCAATGTCCTGTGCCTTTGGGGTCAGCTCGAAATAGAGTCCGACACAAACGAGGGCTACCACACAGGCCGCCAACAGGGTATAGAACGAACGTTTCTTGTTTCTGAACCCATTCAGTTGGTTCAGCATTTTGGTGGCTGAGGCATAGCGTGAAGAAGCATTCTCCCGCGTGGCCTTTGCCGCCACCCGTTTATACTCAAAGGGCATATCGCCATGTTGGAAAAGCCAGACGATGAGTTGTCCGAGGGAATAGATGTCACTCTGGGCTGTCAGCGGCCCGTCAGCCTTCACTTCGGGGGCTATATAGTCTTCCATGCCTTCGAACACACGCATCAGATTGCGCATCTCTGCAAACGAAGAGGCATGGAGCAGGAGCATGGGCATATCGTCGCCCTTTCGAACCAAGACATTGCGGGGAGAGAAACACAGATGATAGACCTTCTGGTCATGCATCTGCTCCATCATCGAGAGCAGTCCCATGACAATTCCGTCAACAAAGCCAGGTTGGGCCACTTTGGCAGGGTTGGCATCCAGCACCTGTTCCAACGTCTGGTAGGTTCCCGGCTCCAATTCGAGTTCAAACACCCCCTGACCATCGTCTTTCAGTTCATAATGAAGCTGCTGCTTGGCCACAAGCTGCCGATTCACCTCGCTATCAGTCTGCAACCCCTCACGGAAAGCCGTAATGGCAGACCATTGCCCGTCGATGACCAGCACATCGCGAAACTTTCCGCCAACCTGCTTTCGTGTGAGCATTCCGTATGGCATCTTCCCCAACCGGTTCTGGTAGCCACCTTTGGATCTGAGAATTTCCTCGTAGGTCATTTCCTGTCCTTTTTCTAATTAGGACGGCAAAAGTACTAAATAATTCATTAAAAAATGCTTTTTTTAATTATATTTGCAGGTTGTTACGAGTTTTTTTCCTACCTTTGCAAATTAGAAATCATTATTTTTTGTCATAAAAGACTTAATTTCATATATGAAAAAGAAAATCTTAATCCTTGACGACAAAGAGACCATTGCAAAGGTTCTCTCTATCTATTTAATGAGTGACTATGACGTGCAATGGCTTCCTGACGGTCTGCAGGGAGTGAAATGGCTTCAGGCCGGCAACACACCCGACCTGATTATCTCTGACATCAGAATGCCGGGAATGCGTGGCGACGACTTCTTGGAGTGGATCAAGCAGAATGAGCTGTTCCGCCATATCCCCGTCATTATGCTGTCGAGCGAGGACTCCACCAGCGAGCGCATCCGTCTGTTGGAAATCGGTGCTGAGGACTATATCGTGAAGCCCTTCAACCCCATGGAGCTGAAAATCAGAGTCAAGAAAATTCTTCCTAACTAATACCATCCGTGTGCCTGCCGGAATGGCGGTACACCATAATTTATTATAGCTGATGATTGGCATGGTCTATTTGGGGAAAAATCCCCAGACTGAAGAACGCCTGAAACATCTTCATGGCCGTCAAGTGAAGATGACCAAGAACTATAAAGAGGCGGCGGCTGTATGTACATCGAGTGCTGCAGACGAACATTTTATCTTGATATACGAGAAGAATGTGCGCACAGAGGACATAACGGCCATCACCTATCTGCACAAGAATTGCAAGAACGTCTATATCATTCTGCTCACTGCCCGAATGGACGATGAGGAGCGTAGAATCTATCTGCAATGCGGCATCGACGACACGCTCGACATTGACGCATCGGCCACTGAGATGAACAAGAAGCTACAGTTCATCTGCGACCGCGAAAGCGTGCTCTTCGACCATGAGGTTTCGAAGCAGAAGATTCTCCGTTTCAAGATTCCTGTGTGGAAGCGCGTGTTCGATGTGGTGGTGTCTGTTATCGCCATCATTCTTCTCTCACCCATTCTGTTGCTGACAGCATTGGCCATCAAGATTGAGGATCCGAAAGGAAGCATTCTCTACAAGTCGAAGCGTGTGGGAACGAACTACACGGTTTTCGAGTTCCTGAAGTTCCGTTCCATGTACAGCGATGCTGACAAGCGGCTTCTCGAACTGAGCAAGACCAACAACCAGTATGCAGACAAAGAGGACGGCGAAGAAACGGAAGAAATCAAGAAGCCCATCACTGAAGATGCCGAGCAGCAGATTGCCGACATGGGCATGGAGTCGGAAATGATGATCAGTGACGACGAGGTGATGCTTGTCGGCGACGACTTCGTCGTTTCGGAAACCGACTTCAACAAGCAAAAGGAGGACGATATCAACAATGCCTTCGTGAAGATCGAGAACGATCCCCGCATCACCAAAGTGGGACGCTTCATCCGCAAGACGAGCATTGACGAACTGCCTCAGCTCTTCAACATCCTAAAAGGCGACATGTCGGTTGTGGGCAATCGTCCCCTCCCTCTCTACGAAGCAGAAAAGCTGACTGCCGACTCCAGCATCGACCGCTTCATGGCTCCCGCCGGCCTCACAGGACTTTGGCAGGTGGAAGAACGCGGCAAGGGTGGTGCCATGTCGGCTGAAGAGAGGAAACAATTAGACATCCTATATGGCCAGACCTACAATTTCGCATTGGACATGAAGATCATCTGGCGCACGTTGTTCGCATTCATACAAGACGAGAACGTATAACCAAAGAAATGAGAATAATCAGGAAAACAGTCTTTACCCTCCTTGCCCTGACCGTTTCCATCGCAGCACTGGCACAGAGCCAGCTCGATGACAGCGGTATCAGTGCAGGCTTCTTCGATTCCAGTTTCGAGAACGACATCAACTTCTCTGACTTCCATCTGCCGCCCCTCGGTGTGCTTTTCGAGAATGCGAAAGCCAACCCCACAATCCTGCAGATGGCCAAGAAGCAAGAGATAGCACAGGCAGAGGTCACCAAGCAGAAAAAGCACATTTTCTCCTACATCAACGGGCATGCCAGCTATAGTTATGGTAAAACCGACATGTGGGGCAACAACTCATCGACCTACAGCACCATGATCTATCAGTTCCAGGGAGCCGAACAAAGCTACTGGAACGTTGGTGTCAACATGAGTGTACCGCTTGAAGACCTGCTCGACCTGGGGCATTCTGTGAAGCGTATGCGCCTGAAAGTGGAGGATGCCCAACTGGCGAAAGATGCCGCCTACGACGAGCTGAAACTTCAGATCGCCACGCTCTATATCCGCATCACCAACAATCTGACAGCCCTGAAAACTGCCGGTATCAGTGCCGCCATCTATCAGGGTGCCAATGAGTTGGAGGAAGAGGACTTCCATCAGGGCAACATGGAAATCGGCGACTATGCCTATAGCAGCGTGCGCGGACAGGGTGCTGTGAACATGTATCAGAATCTGCTGACAACCATCACGACCGACATCATCACGCTTGAGATTCTTAGCCATACCCCTATTCTGACCAACACCACAACAGAAATCACGCTCGACAGCGGAATCCACAAGTCGGAAAAGCAGATCAGAAAAGAAAACAAGGCCACAGAGAAACGGATCAAGCAAGAAGCCGAAGCCGAGGAGAAAAGAATCCAAGCCTTAGAAAAGGCTGAGGCCGAGAAAGAAAAAAAAGCCGAAAAAGACAAGAAAGGCAAAAAGGCTGACAAAGACAAGAAGGCTGAAAAACCGGAACAGTAACACACTTTGAAGACGAACACAAAAGTCTCGACATTATGGATATATTTAGATATATAGTCAGATTCTTATATAAAATAAGGTGGTATCTGGTCATTCTGCCACTCATCGCTTTGGTCATCGCGTATTTTCTGACACGCGACTTGGAGCGCATCTATGACAGCGACACCACAATCTACACGGGTATGATGACGGGCTACAACATTGAAGGCGGCTCAGGTATCGCCGGCGGCAATGCCCAAATCAACATGCAGAATCTGATTACGATCATCACGACCTACAACACCATCCATGAAGTTTCGCTGCGCCTGTTCGCACGCTGCATGATGTATGGCAATCCGAACAGGGACAACAACTATATCACGGCAGAGCATTACCGCGTATTGGAAAGCAGAGTGCCACCCGACATCAAAGCACTCATCAACCACAACAGTGAGGATGCCACCTACGCCAACCTCAAGGCCCACGAAAAGGCATCGAGGGACAACTATCTCTTCGGCATGCTCAACGGCGACTATTATTTCGGTGTCAACAGCATCACGTCACGACTGAAACCATTGCAGTTGCCCAACACCGATATTATCAACATCGCCTACTCATGCAATGATCCGGGCATCTGCTACAACACACTCGACATCCTCAACGAGGTATTCTCGCAACAGTACCAGAAACTGCGCTATGGTGAGACCCACAACGTCATCAAGTTCTTTGAGCGTGCCGTTTCACGACTCTATAAGCAGTTGAGCAATGCCGAGCGAGACCTTATCAGCTATAACATCAAACACGAGATCATCAACTACGGCGAGCAGACCAAGCAACTCACGGTGCTGGAAGGCCAACACCAGACGACCATCAACCAATTGCGCATGAAGCTGAAGACGACCGAAGCTGTGATCCGATACTTGGAGCGACAGTTGGGTAACCGCCAGGAGATCATCAAGTCGAACAAGGACTTCACTTCGCTGGTACGCGAAATATCACGCCTACAGTCACGAATCTCGAACCTGCGCCTCATGAGCAGTGAAAACGGCGGTTCCGACTCAGAAGCCCAGATTGAATTGGGAAAAGCCGAGAGACAGTTACGCGAAAGCACCAAGAAAGTTAAAGAACTGGTGAACACCATCGAGGCCAACAACTACAGTACTGATACAGGTGTGAAGGCCAGCGCACTGATTGACCGCTGGTTGGAGCAAGTGCTCCTCAAAGAGCAGACCCAGGCTGAGCTTGTGGCCCAGGACATCATGTCGAACTATCTGTCGGAACAGTACAACAAGTTCTCGCCCATCGGTGCCACCATCGAGCGCAAGAAGCGCCACATTGGTTTCGTGGAAGGCAACTACATTGAGATGCTCCGTGCATTGAACGCCGCCCGCCTGCGCCAACGCAACTTGCAGATGACGACAGCAACGCTCAACGTGCTCAATCCACCGACATTCCCACTCAATGCGCAGTCAGCCAACCGCATGATGATTCTGTTAGGCGCTTTCATGCTCACATTCGTCATGACGGTTGTCTACTTCTTCATTATCGAACTGCTCGACCGTACGCTGCGTGACCGAATGCGATCGGAACGAATCACAAAGATTCCCGTCATGGGCTGTTTCCCGAAAGAGAGCACATTACGCTATCGCCGTTTCAACAAGACCATCAGCGATATGGCCCTTCGCCAGTTGAGCAAAGCCATTCTCCCCTACTTCAAGGAAGGAAAACAGAACGTGCTCAACTTGCTTTCGACCGATGCAGCCAACGGCAAGAGCTATTTGGCACAAGAACTGGAAAGCTACTGGGTATCCATCGGACTCCAGGTGCGCCGACTGACCTACGACGAGGATTTCCTTGCCGAAGATAGCCGCTACATCATGGCAAAGGATGTCACCGACCTATGCCCCGACATTCTACCGAACGAGATTGCCATCATCGAATATCCGAACCTCAACGACAACTCCATCTCGTCGTCACTGCTCAACATGGGTACCGTCAACTTGATGGTCACCCGTGCCAACCGTACTTGGAAGGATGTCGACCAGAAGGCACTCAAGGAATTGCAGTCGCGGCTGACCGACAAGAACACGCTCTTCATGTATCTGACCGAGGCCAACCGATATGCCGTGGAGGAATTTGTGGGACAACTGCCTCCGTACACCAGCTTCAATAATTTCATCTATCGCATGTCGCAACTTGGTCTGACCGCAACAGAAAACAGTCATGCCAAATAGTTTCCGATGAATATCAGCTATAGCAAAACCGAGAACCTTGGGGGAGGAAGAGTACTTATGCTCTTTCTCCTATTTGGTTTAGCTATCTACCAACTGATTCACGCCGGTTTCCCGGCGTTTGCCATTGTCTGCATCATACCAGTCATGGTCTTGGGTGCCATTCTGATGTTCAGAAAAGGCATGTCGGTGTTCTGGATGCTGATGGCCATCAACTACTTCATCCAGTGGAAAAACTTCCCCTCGATCGGCATTCCCACCTCTATCCCAAACGAGATGCTGGAGATGCTGTTATTGGCCATGGCCGCAATCAACATCAAAGACATGAAATTTGAGCGAACGGTCAATCTCATGATGTTCACGATCATGGTGTGGTGCATGTTCGTTTGCATTGAAGTCCTGAACGACTCCTGCAACTTAGGCATTCAGATAGGGCCGTGGTTCGCGGGTGCCCGTATGGCAGCATTCCAACTGCTCTACGCCAATCTCATTTTTTCATTATACATCAAAGATCCGAAGATTCTCATCAAATTCCTGTATGTGTGGGGGGCGCTCTCCCTGTTTGCAGCTTTCTGGGTATGGAAGCAACAGCATTTTGGCCTCACCGATGCAGAAAATGCGTTCCTTCAAGGCCGTGGCCGCTCCACCCATATCATTAATGGTGGCGCCACCATACGATTGTTCTCCATCTTCAGCGATGCAGCCAATTTTGGTGTGAACATGGCCGCAACAGCCGTTGCCTTCTTTATCTTCGGCATCACCGCCAAGGTGAAGAAATACAAACGGTTCTTCTTCATTGTAGGTGCCGCATGTCTATGGGCCACCTTACCTTCAGGCACACGTACAGCAACATTCTGTTTTTTTGCCGGTCTTGGCACCTACGTCATTTTGTCGAAATCAGTGAAGATAGCCGTACCGATTGGCATCGTCGGCATATTGGCCTACATCATCCTGGCCTTTACCACGATCGGCAATGGCAATGCCTCGATTCGCCGCATGCGCTCAGGATTTGACAAGGATGATGCGTCAGCCAATCAGCGAACCATCAACAAAGCTGTGATGAAAAAATACTTGGCCGATGCACCTTGGGGCATCGGATTAGGCATGGGCTACGAGAACGTTCCGGCCAACAACAAGTTCCGCCTATTGGCGACCATTCCTCCCGATTCAGATTATGTGTTCATCTGGATTCGCACCGGCTATGTGGGTATTGTGGTGTTCGTGATCATTAATCTGATCATTTTTGCAGGGGCCTCATGGATTGTCCTTTTCCAGCTCCGAAGTCCGTCGCTACGAGGCATTGGCGCAGGAATAACCTGTTCGTTTGTCTCCATACAATTAGGAGGCTACGCCAATCAGGTGCTCATGCAGTTCCCCAACTGTCTGATTTTCTATGGTGCCATCAGCATCGTCTATATCCTACCCCATATTGAGGAAGAATGGATGAAGCATGAAGAAGAGCAACTGGTCGTCGAGAAAGAAAAAGAACGGCTCAAATTAGAGAAGAAACGTGCGAAACGAGTGTAGACTATCCATCATCACCGTCAATTACAACGGGCTGAAAGACACCTGTGAACTGATTGACACGATACCCATGTCCAACGACATCGAGGTGATTGTCGTTGACAATGGCTCGCGCGTTGACGAGGCTGCTGTCATTCATTTCCGCTACCCCTCTGTCACAGCCATCCGTAGCGAGCAGAACCTGGGTTTTGCAGGTGGCAATAATCTGGGCATCAAGGCTTCAAAGGGGAAATATCTCTTTTTCATCAACAACGATACGGTTTTCAGAAGTGGAAAAACAGAAGTCGCTGACCAACAATCAGAAATCCGGAATCAGATAGAGGCATTGATGGCCAGAATGGAATCGTCGAAAGAGATTGGCATGATTTGTCCCAAGATTCGGTTCGCTTGGGGCGACAACCCGATTCAATATGCAGGCTTTACGCCTCTGTCACGAATCACGCTCCGCAACAAGGGCATTGGCTACGGGGAAAAAGACAAAGGACAATACGAACAGCCCCATTTGACTCCATACGCCCATGGAGCAGCCATGCTGGTACGCCGCGAAGCCGTTGAACGGGCAGGTCTCATGCCAGAGTGCTATTTCCTCTATTACGAAGAGCTTGACTGGTCGCTCATGATTACCCGTGCCGGCTACACGATCTGGTACGATCCTCTCTGCACCATTTATCATAAAGAGAGCCAGTCTACAGGACAGAACAGCCCGTTGAAGTGCTACTATCTCACGCGTAACCGCTTCATTTTTGCCCGACGTAACATCCACCACCCTATTCGCATTCTCACCTACATTTATCTGCTCATTGGCGTTTATCCCCGCGATGTACTGAAATACCTTTTCAACCGCCAATATAACCTTGTTCATGCCACGACAAGAGGCCTTCTCGATTTCATCAGCACCCGTACCACATGTCAACAGTCTTCCAGAAGTTCAAGTTTACACTGAACGACATTCCGACCTATCGTTCTGAACTCATGGGATGGTCCATTCTATGGATCATGGCACTCCACTTCCGCTTCATCACCATTAAACCCTTGGGATTTATAGCTCAATACGGTTTTTCGGGTGTAGAGATCTTTATGTTCGTTTCAGGTTTAGGCCTTTACTATTCCCTGCAAAAGAGGCCCAGCCTGCCAACCTTCTACCGCAAACGGCTGTTTCGTATTTTCCCCACCTATTATCTCGTCGGTGTCATAGCCAGTCTTGTCCTGTTCGGCGACAATCTGCAAACCTATCTATTCCGCTACTCTACAATCGGATTCTGGACGGGAGGCCCCTATTTTGAATGGTATATCCCCTCCATCGTGGCCTGCTATTTGGCAGCGCCGTTCCTAAAAAAACTATTGGATTCACGCTGGTCATTCTCATTAGGGATTCTTGTTATCTGCATGCTGGCCAGCTCGTATGTCATGGTATGGCATCCCGTTTTCGACCGTTCCCACTTCTTTTGTTACTATCGCATTCCCGCCTTTGTGACAGGCATGGCATGTGCCAAATGGCTGTTGGAGGGAAAGTCGCAAACTCCAAGCATCAAATACGGCTATTGGGGGGTTGCGATAGCCGGTATGATAGTATTCGCCTTCTGCTTCCCGTTTCACTACGTCGTCTACGAGTTCAAATACTACTCTTTGTTCTTTCTCATGCCGATATTCATTGCCTTCTTCTGTACAGTCGGCAAGGTGTCAAAAGCTTTGAATGTCGTTTTCCGCTCAATGGGCAACGCAAGCCTTGAAATCTACCTGATTCAATGCCTTTTCTTCACGGCCATCAACAATGGGCAGTTGACAGTCAGCGACACATGGCATGATGACATCACCCTATCGCTCATCGCAGGTTGTTCGGTGGCAGGCATTCTGTTGCACCTCTTCTTGGAACGCCTATGGTCATTGTCGCGACATGCAAACCGCAATACAGGAGTCTAACAGGTGATAGCCGCGTTCGTTCAAGTGAATCTGATCGGAAAGATATAGCCCACGAGGATCGTCACATCCTTTCGGATTCCATTCACTGACGGGAACAAATACGACTTTCTCCATCAGCGAATCCCTGACCAGCATCGATTTCAACGCCTCACTATACTCCATAACCGAGTACATCGGGCTATGGGTCAGCCATGCTCTGATACGGTCTACCATCTTGTCATACAAAGGCTTATCACCATACAATTGTCTGATATTCACATCAGGCATTTCGACCACAACAGGCCTCACTCCATTTTCCAACAGCCACGACAGAATGAGTCGATAGTTCGCCAAATAATAATCGGTTCCTATATTGGCGGAGGCATCATTAATACCAGCCATCACAATACAGTAATCGGGCCTTTCGGCCAAAAGCGAGTCAGTGCAATAGCCGTCAGCCAATTCTCCTGGAGAGCACTGGCTTTTGAACATCAGCCGATAGACATCCTTACTACGGGCCCCGCCCCGTCCCTTTGAAACAAAGTCCACAGGCCGGCACATCATTTCCTCCAACAACCTTTTCATCACCGAGTCACATCCTGTTTCATGATGCATGCCAGCCCAACTGTCACCTATCATGACCACATTCAGAGCGGTGTCCTTTTGATGCGATGGTGAATGCCCGATAACGGCCACCCGTTCAGCAGGCGACAGCAAATCACGCCATTTCCATTGCAATCCCCACTTGAACAAGAAAGGAGCCGCCACCAATAGCAATACAAGTGCCAACAAAAGCGTTTTTTTCCTACTTCTCATGCCTACATTACCCATAACGGCTGCAAAATTACAAAAAAATACAAATATAGGAACACATCTTCCAAATTCATATATAAACCTTTGCGTATTATGAATAAAAGTGCTAATTTTGCATGAAGATTCATGCATTTTCATAACAGAGATGAACAATTGGTGGATTCTATATATCACTGACGGATTTCTTTTCTTTTTTGTAGCACTGACCGTGCTATACATGCTTGTATTTTCTTTTACAGCACTTTTCAGCCGCCGCTCTGAGGTTCCCAAAGCGAAGAAGCTGAATCGTTTCATCATTATCATCCCCTCCTACAAAAAGGACAACACCATTCTACAGACGGTCAACTCCGTATTAGGACAGACCTATCCCCAGCGCATGTTCGATATTGTGGTTGTCTCAGACCATCAGAAAGAAATGACCAACATGCGACTGGCCCAACTGCCTATCACGCTACTGACCCCGGACTTTGAAGAAAGTTCGAAAGCGAAGTCAATGCAATACGCCATCCTGAATCTTCCACAATTCAAGATCTACGATTTCGTCCTTGTGTTAGATGCCGACAACATTATTGAGCCGGAATTTTTGGAGATAGCCAACAACGACTTTGAACTGGCAGGAACGAAGGCTATTCAAATACATCGTGTATCCAGAAACCGCGACACATCCGTGGCCCGTCTTGACACCATCTTCGAGGAAATCAACAATACCATTTTCCGTCGGGGGCATAACGCCATCGGCCTTTCGGCATCACTGAACGGTTCGGGGATGATCTACGATTTTGAATGGTTCAAGACACACATCATGAAAGCCCGTACCACTGGCGAAGACAAGGAATTAGAGGCCATGCTGCTCCGCGAAGGGGTCTTCATTGACTACTTTGAGAACATCCATGTGTACGATGAAAAGACCCGAAGCACCAAGGAATTCAATTCGCAACGCGGACGTTGGGCAGCGACACAACTCCATGCCCTCGTCAGCAACATCCGCTATCTGCCGTGGGCCCTTCTGCACCGCCACTACGATTATGTAGACAAGATTCTGCAATGGATGCTGATTCCACGAACCATTATGATGGGCATCATCGTCGTAATGGGCGTTCTTCTGCCGTTCATCTATTTCTCGTTAGTCATCAAATGGTGGGTGGCAGCCGCAATCCTGCTCTTTGCCTATTCTTTGGCAACACCCGACCACCTTGTAGACAAGAATTGGGACAAGGATTTCCTCTATGCGCCCATCCTGATTCTCTGGGGATTGTACAATATCCTACGTGTACTATTCACCGAAACACTCAGCCGGCTGAAGATGCTGAAGAACTTTATCAAAAAGAGCAGATAGGGAACGCTATGGTTTGGCAGGTTATACATATCGTTGAATTATTGTGCTGGGCCATCATTGCCGTGTCAGCCGGCTATGTAGTATTCTTTTCTTTGGTTTCCTTGTTCTGCAAAAAGACAGCGACACGTGTGGCCAACAACGAAGTGTACCCCCCGATCGACTTTCTCGTAATCTATCCCGCCTATCAGGAGGATGCCGTGATTCGTCGTTCTGTGGAGGCTTTTCTCCAACAAGAATATAGCCATGAGCACTACCGTCTCGTCGTGGTGTCCGACCACATGCAGCCAACGACAAACCAATGGCTGTCGTCACAGCCGCTCACGCTCATGCAACCCACCTTTGAAAAAAGTTCCAAGGCGAAGGCACTGCAATATGCCATGGTCGAATGTGCGCACTGGAAGACAGAGAACAAGAACAGGAAAGTGGTCATCTTGGATGCCGACAATGTGGTGCGCCCCGACTTCCTGTCACAGTTGAATGCCGTCTGCCATCATACCAATGGGGTCATTCAGTGT
Source organism: uncultured Prevotella sp. (assembly GCA_947302435.1). Taxonomy (GTDB): domain Bacteria; phylum Bacteroidota; class Bacteroidia; order Bacteroidales; family Bacteroidaceae; genus Prevotella. Next base: position 15,955 of record CAMYVQ010000003.1, read on the forward strand.
CACCGGACTGCCAAGAACACCGACAATGACATTGCCGCCCTCGACGGCATCAGTGAGGAAATCAACAACACCATCTTCCGGCGCGCCCACAATCAGATAGGACTCTCGTCGGCCCTCATCGGATCGGGCATGTGTTTCGATTTCGACTGGTTCAAAGAGCATGTCGGCCATCTGTCGACTGCTGTTGAAGACCGCGAGCTCGAAGCACTCATCATGCGCGAAAACATCTACATCCATTATGCCGAAGACATCTACGTCTTCGACGAGAAAGTGAGTTCCGACGACAACTTCCAACGGCAACGCCTGCGCTGGATGACAGGACAGGTACAGACTTTCTTCAGCATGATCCCCTACCTTCCGCAGGCCATCCGCAAGGGAAACATCAACTACATCGACAAGACCCTGCAACAGATGCTTATTCCGCGCAGCATCCTGGTTATTCTGCTTTCAGTCTTGTCTGTCATCATGACGGTTCTTGTTCCCACATGGAGCATCAAATGGTGGGTTCTGTTTGTCTGTTTCGCCATCGCCCTTTTCATTGCCATCCCATCGCGATTGCGCAGCCGCACCCTATTGCAGCGACTCGACAAGTTCCCCATGTTGGCATGGAAAATGATACGCAACATTGGCAGTATCGACAAAAAGAACAAAGACTTTATTCACACGACCCACAACAAATGAAGATAGCGATACTCACCTCTGGCATTCTGCCCGTTCCAGCCATACGTGGAGGAGCCGTCGAGAACCTCGTCGACTTCTATTTGGCATACAATGAGGTACACCGTCAGCACGACATCACCGTCTACAGTGTAGGTGACAGGCTGACCAAAGGGCATCATGCCCTACAGTCGGAGGTGAACCACTATCATTATATAGAGGTGAACACTTTTCTTTCAAAAATCCGCAAGCACATCTACAAGACGTTCCACGGTGAAGGGTATTACGACTACACCATAGAATACTTCCTGACACAGTCGCTCAAAGACATCCGCCGAAAAGACTACGACCTGATCATCATAGAGAACCGTGCTGGCTATATTCTGAAAGTGGCATCCCAAACCCATGCGAAGACTGTTCTCCACCTGCACAACGACTTCCTGCACAAAGATTCGCGTGAGGCGAAAGCCATCTATGATGCTTTCGACCGCATCATCACAGTTTCCGACTATATCACCTCACGGGTAAGAACCATCCGTCCCAACGACGGCAAATGTGTCACCGTCGAGAATGGCATCGACATCAATGCCTTCTCACGCCTAAAGGCCAAACCTCGTACACGCAAGTCGTTAGGACTCCAGTCCACTGATTTCGTACTCGTCTACAGCGGACGCATCAACCGCGAGAAAGGCATTGCCCAACTCATTCAGGCCATGTGCCAATTGACGGAGTACAAAGACATCAAGCTCTTGGTCATGGGCAGTTCTTTCTATGGTGGTCCCGATGCCGGTCAAGACCCGTTCATCCATCAGTTGAAGGAATCGGCCAGTCCCATCCGGGAGCGTGTGGTATTCACGGGCTTCATCCCCTACAACGACATGCCCAGTTATCTGCAATTGGCCGACTGTTCCGTCATTCCTTCCCAATGGGAGGAGCCTTTTGGATTGACTTGTGTTGAGGCAATGGCCATGGGACTTCCCATCATTGCAGCAAGGAGCGGAGGAATACCCGAGATTCTCAGTAGCGACAACGCCATCCTCTTGCAGAAAGGGGAAAACTTCGTCGACCAACTCTCAGCGGCCATCCTCGACCTCTACAGACATCGGGAGAAATGCTTACGGATGGGCGAGGCATCGCTAAAGCTCTCGCGCAACTATAGCAAGCAGCATTATGCCGAATCGTTCATGCAGGCATTGTCATCCACCCTCAACACCTAATGAGCGAGCCATGGGAACCAGAGTACAACGAAGTGTCATGAATGTGAAGGTAGGCATGTTCTTCTACATGCTCACCTTTTTGCTGGCCTTCTTCTCGCGAAAGATTTTCCTCGACTGTCTCGGAGCCGAGTTCATGGGTCTGACGGGGGTTTTACAGAATATTCTCAGCTATCTGAATGTGGCCGAGTTAGGCATCGGCACCAGCATCACCTTTTTTCTATATAAGCCACTACAACAAGACGACCGTGCGAAAACAACCGAAATCATGTCGGTGCTGGCCTATCTGTATCGCTGCATCGGTCTGGGCATCGGAGCTATCGGCCTGTTGGTAAGCCTGTCGTTCCCCTTCTTCTTTGGCGGCGTGTCGTTCAGTTTAGGACTGGTCTATTTTGCCTTCTATTCGTTTTTGGCCACCTCCATGGCCGGCTATCTCATCAACTACCGGCAACTGCTCATCTCAGCCAACCAGAAGCAATATGTCGTCAACGGCTACTTCCAGACCATCAGCATCCTACAGAGTCTCACGCAGATTGTGCTGGCCTACTTCTATCAGAACCTCTATCTTTGGGTGGTGGTTGGACTGGTGTTCACTGTCATTGGCTGCATTGTCTTCAACCGCCGCATTGACAAGGAATATCCGTGGCTGAAAATCGACACCCGATTAGGACAGAAAAAGCTGAAGGAATATCCCGAGATTCTGCAAAAGACGAGACAGGTCTTCATCCAGCGTATCAAGGATCTGCTGCTCTACAAGAGCGACGATCTGTTAGTGGCCGCCTTCGTATCTATTGTGCAGTCAGCTTTCTACTTCAACTACACCATGCTGGTCAACAAGCTCAACTTCATGGTGAACATCCTCAGCGACGGCATGAACGCCGGCGTGGGCAACCTCATTGCTGAGGGCAACCAGCAGAACACGCTGAAGGTGTTTTGGGAACTGACAGCCATCCGTTTTCTCATTGTCGGCCTCATTGTCTTTGGCTTCCTACTCTTCATGCAACCGTTCATCAGTTGCTGGTTAGGCGATGAATACCTGTTGAGCGACCTTGTGGTCTACCTGCTGCTGTTCAATGTCTTCATCATGCTTTCACGCGGCGTGGTGGAGATGTATATCTCAGCCAGCGGACTGTTTCATGACGTATGGGCCGCCTGGACCGAACTGTTTGTGAACATCGGTGTCACCTTGGCATTAGCTCCCTTCTTGGGCATCCCTGGCATCCTGATTGGCAAGATTGTCAGCGTTTTCTTCATTGCCATGTTCTGGAAGCCTTACTTCCTTTTCACGCAGGGACTGCATCTGAAAGTCAACGTCTATTGGTGCGGCATGTTCCCTTATTATCTCATTTTCGCCCTGTTCACCGCCATTGTCGTTGCACTGAAACTCTTCATCATCGATCCGCGTGTGGATTCTTGGGGCGAACTGATTCTTTACGGGGTGGTTCTCATTCCCCTCCTGATGACAGCCTATTTCCTTACCCTCTTTACGGCAACCAAAGGCATGAAGTACTTCATTGCCCGAAAGCCTGCCATTTACAACCGACTGCATTTCCTCAATCCCTCAAAATAAGAAACATGCGAATTATCTGTGATGCCCCCGGACAAACCTGCAACCGTTTGTGGACCTACGTAACCTCTGTGGCTCAATGCATCGCCGAGAAACGGCGTATGGTCATCATCTTCTACGATTGGACCATCGAAGACTTTCCCAACCTGTTGCATTGCCCTTTCATCTATTTCCCTCTTTGGCAGAAATGGTACTTGGAACGTGGCAACGGGTGGAACAACTACAAGGGACTGACATGGAAGGTGACCCACAACAAGCGGTGGGACCGGATTTTCAAGTTTTTCGGCTGCACCAAAGGATGGCAGACACGCACTGATACGCGCTATCTGCGACAGACGATGCCCGAGCTGAAACGCATCTTCCGCCCCAAAGAGGAAATCATGCAGAAGGCGGAAGGTCTCATCGCCCAAATGAAACAAGAATCCGATTTGGTAGTAGGCGTACACATCCGTCGCGGCGACTATGCCACTTGGCACAATGGCCGTTTCTTCTACTCCCTCGAAGAGTACCATCAGTTCATGTTGCGTGTGAAAGCGTTGTACAACGACCGTCGGGTCAGCTTCTTCATCAGCAGCAATGAGGATTTTTCGCTCGACCAATTTGAAGGCTGTACATGCCGTCGTTTCGGGAAAGAACCGTCGGGAGCCATTCTCGACCTGTACACCCTCGCTGCCTGCGACCGTATCATGGGACCTTTCAGCAGCTACAGCCGCTGGGCTTCGTTCATTGGTGAAGTCCCCCTTTGCTTCTTAGAAAACAAAGAGCAGACTTTCACCGGACAAAGTTTTTCAAAGATTGTCGATTTCTTTCATTTCGAGAACGGGAAAGAAATCTTTGACTGGTAATGTTTCCATTTCCTACTGATTTACAAAGTCGACGAGTTTGTAACACAAAATCGACGAGTTTGTATCACAAAGTCGTCGACTTTGTAAAGTAAAGAAACATCAGAAAAAATCACTTCACCAGGTTATCTTCGGCATCCTCGTAATGGTCGGTCTTGTAGAAGATGCGGGTGATGCCCTTCGTCTGGGTTTTGACCCGTTCCACGAAGCTCTTCCATAGCGACTGGTTGCCCACTGTTCCATAACCGGTGATGGCCCTGCAACGACGGTCGCGCACGAAGACAATCTTGCCGTATTTCTTCAGATTGAGAGCCATGGAACCGTCCTCACCACGGATGATGTCAACCCGATAAGGCTCCTTACGGCCATAGTCGGCATTGTAGGCAAACACCAATCCGCGCACGGAAAGCTCTGGCCGCTTGAAATGCTGAATCCACAGGAAAAGGTCGCGTGTCAGTTCAAAAATGCGCAACTCCAACTTTGAGTGGTTCGCATCGGGGAAATAGCTCCAGGTAGCCGATACGCATGAGACACCCGGTTTCATGAGTTGTTCCAGCATCAGTTCGTAGTAGCGCGGCGGATAGAGCGTATCGCTGTCTACGTCAAAATAGTATTTTCCACGGGCATGCTGCAACCCACAACGGCGGGCATAGCCACACGAATGCTGATACTCGGTAAAATAGGGTATGCCCGATTGCTCGTAGATCTCAGCCGTCCGGTCTTTCGAGTCGTTGTCGACACCGATAATCTCAACAGGATATTTGCACTTTATCTTGCTGATGGCCCACAGGCAGGCCTGCAAATGGGTCTCTTCATTGTAGGCAATGACCACAATCGAAGCCAATGGCTCATCGCTTTGCAACGCTTTCAGCCGTTCACGTGTCTCACGGACAATCGACTCAGGGACCTCGGCAAAGGGCTTGCCGTAGATACTCAGATATTTCTCGTACCAGTTAGCCATGATCTTTCAAGCTCTGCTTTTTCAGTCTTTTTTATTTGAACTACGCTCACGAACGATTGTCTCGAACAAGCCCTTCCATCGTGGCATGACTTGTTCAGCCGAGAAGCGGCGAGACGAAAGGATGCCGTTTTGCCCCATCTGCTGCCGGAGGGACTGATCTTCTATCAGGCGGCAGACACGGTCGGCAAAGGCCTCGATGTTGCGGTCTTTCACAATGAAACCATTGTCGCCATCCATCAGGATCTGCTCGGCACCGTCGCTCTCGAACGAGACAACGGGCAGTCCGCAACTCATTGCCTCCACCATGACAAGTCCGAAAGGCTCATAGAGTGAGGTGAGCACCAACATGGAACTCTCACAATATTTCTCCATGATATCCGAAGTCGGCTCATGTACCGTGATATTGGCATTCATCGCCATGATTTCGTTCTGCAACATTTCCAGATACTCCCCATCGCCGTACATGTCGAGCCGCCAGTCAGGATGCCGCTGATGCACGATGCGCCAGACGGCCAACAAGTCGGGGATGCTTTTCTGCCGACAGAAACGCCCCACAAAGATCACTCTCCGTTCCTCCAGCGAACTGTACCGTCCCGTCTGGTTCAGATGCACCACATTGGGAATGACCTCCACATGGGGATGGATGCGCCTCCACCTCTTTGCATCCTGTTCCGTGAGGGCCACCAGCACATCGACTTTAGCCAATGCGTTTCGCAACTTCTTCAGCTCGAACCGTCTGATCCAGTTCATCGTGTCATACTCCATCAAATGTTCGAACCCCGAATGCGACTCCGCAATGAGCAGGCAATCACCTTTCAGTCGAAGCAGTTCGGGAATATAGCGTGACGTGGTGCTGACGATGATGTCTGGACGAATCGATTCAATCTTTTCCTTCAGTCGCCGCTTCAACAACCTGTTTTTGGAAAAGCGCATCCTGTAGCGGATCCAGAAAGAATAGCGATATTGCAGGTGCGACTGAACGTGCAAGTCCTCATAGTGTACACGCTCGTCCAACGGGAAAGGAATCGGATGGTCGCCCTGATTGGTTGTCAGCATATAGACATCATAGCCAAACACACGGGCGAAATAGTTCATCTTCTCGGTAAAGACCCGTTCTATTCCACCCCAGATGGCAAGTGTGTCATATACAAATAATATCGTCATAGGTTCTATCGCTCTATATGGAGTCAATGCCTCAAGGACATGACTTTAATGATGAGGATGCCCAACTGAGGGGGCAGAATGCCCAGCAACTTGAAGAAGCAACAACGGGCATTGCCATAGCGGAAGGTCTCGGCAACTGACAACGGCGAATGGAAGAACCCCATCAGTTCGGCATCGCTGATGGACGGCGTAATCAGTTTCCTATTTCTCAGCGCTTCCCGGACAATGTAGAAGTCGGTTTGCAAGGCGAAGGCCAACCACCCGGAAAAATAGGGTTTTCCCAAATGCCTTTTGTAGGGCCGTTTGAACTGCTCCAACGTAGCGGCATTGTTTAAGAATTCCTCTTTCTTGATGCTGTCGCGCTTCTGGAAATTCGACAACGACTGTTCACGACACATATAGGAATAGGTGATGTCGGACAAAAGCACGGCACGGGTGACGTAGGTGACCAGCGTATATTTGAAAGCAAGGTCTTCCCAGTAGTTGGTCTCAATAAAGCGCAGTTGATTCGTGCGTATCAGTTCCAGCTCCATCAACGTATTGGCCACTGTGGCCTGAACGGCCCCGTAACTGCTGAAGGCGAAACAAGCCAATTCATGCTCCCCGCTAAACACTCGATGGGGCAGTTGGCATTTCACATGCTGGGGTGCCTCATGATACATTTCCACCCGCTCGTAAGAAGCCATGACCACTTCGGCACGGTGCTTTTCGGCAGTTGAGACCAACAATGAAATGGTGTCTGGACGTATCAGGTCGTCGGCATCCATAAAAAAGAGATAACGTCCACGCGCCTCATCCAAAATTCGGTTACGGGCTGCCCCCACCCCCTTGTTCACGGGCTGTGAGACGACCCGGATGTCGCGTCCACGCGGATGTTCTTGCTGTAACTGGCGAATCACGTCCACCGACCCGTCGGTACTGCAATCGTTCAAGAGCAAATACTCTATCGACTGATAGTCTTGTGCCAGAACCGACAGGAGGGTATCATGCAAATACTTCTCTGCATTATAGAACGGGATGCCTATGGTGACGTTATACATCATACGGGATTTTTATGGGCCATCACTTCATCGATCACCTGCTGCATCTGTATCTTCCACGTCAGGTGCTCCACCGTTTTACGCACTTCGCCGGGCTTCATGTCGAAACGGTCAACGAAGTCGATGATTTGCTGAATGTCAACGGGCGACTCGTCAGGCGAGGCTTTCAAAACGTAGGGCTGTTGGTCGAAGTCAGAGTCGTTTTCACTATAGATGAACGGGATGCCACGAGTGGCATACTCACGGTTTTTCAATGTCTTGATAACGGAAATCCCACTGCGATGACGGCCTAACGAACCGATGGCAAACTGACTCCGATTGAACACATCGTCGAGCTGCTGGCCGAAGAGCTGGCCATGGAAGACGATATGGTCGGACACGCCATATTTCGCAATGAGCTCGGCAAAGCCTTTGGCATGGATAGAGTCGTGCATTTCGCTGTCGGCCACCCCACCCACAATATGGAAACGGACATCCTTGGTGCCGCCTTTCTTATAATACTCACCGATGCCGGCTATCAAACGGTCGAAACCATGCCAATAGTGAACTTCGGCCACACCGATCAAGTTCAGGGACGAGGAAGGGGCAAGCTGGGGGGAATGCAAAGGGATGCTGTCGAAATCGACGCCATTGCTGATGCGGATGGTGCGCTGCCCGAAAATGATGTCGGCATCACTGAATGTCACCATAGCATCCATCTGGCGTGCAAGCTTGTCACGAAACAGGCGGTCGATGGCAAGTCCCCAACGCGCTTTCCAGCCAAAGCCGACAAACTCCTGATCGTAAGGATAGGTGGGAATCTCCGTCACCGCACGAATGCCGGCTTTCTTCAGACGGCTGAAAAAACGGATCAGCCACGGATTGGCATTCTGGAAACAACGGGCATACACGAAATCGATGCCGTTGAGCTGGCAATAATCGAACAGCTTGTCGTATTCCGTGCGCTGACGCAAGCCAGCCATCACACCCGTACCATAGTCGGCCAGCACATCGTCGTCAATATATCGGCAGCGATGGCCGTTCGCGGCAAAGCCATACGAACAGAGATGTACCTCATGGCCGTTCTCGCGCAACCCTTTCACCTGATAGTGAATCTTCTTGGAAATACCGCTGAACTCAGAAAAGCCATGATATACAAGAAAAAGTATTCGCATCATCGTTTCAGTTATTATCGGTGGGCAACCACTTCATTAAACAAGTCCTTCCAACGCCCGGCTATTCGCTCTATCCGATAGCGTTCCACCTGTTGCAGGGCAGCTTGGGAAACCGTCTTGCGCAAATCGGCATCGGCCATCATCCGCGACAGTGCCTTCGACAGTTCGCCCACGTTGCCGTTCTCTGCCAACAAGCCATTCACCCCGTGCTCAATGATACTTTGCGGACCGTATGGGCATGCGAACGACACCACTGGCAAACCGCAGGCCATTGCTTCGAGGATGACCATGCCGAAACCTTCAAACCGCGAACTAAGCACAAAAAGGCTACTCTGACGATAGGCATCTTCCACTTGGTCGGTACGTCCGTGCAGCCCGCAGCGGTTGACATCGATGCCCAACGCTTCTCTCTGCTGCTGATAGGGGGTGGCATCGCCGTCCCCATAGACATCCAAACGCCAGTCGGGATGCTGCCGCTCAATCAGGCTCCATGCCTGCAACAACAGGTCAATGCCCTTCTCATAGGAATAGCGGGCTACGGCTATCACCCGTTTTTCCGTCAGTCGGCTGATTGTCTTTGGCACGAAGGAAAGCGGGTCTGGAATGACCTCAACCCGACTGAGTTCCGGCCACGATTCACGATCCTTTTCCGTGAGCACCACAAAACGGGCCAACTTCTGCAAATGTCCGACGAGCGAGCTCATCCAATAGCGGGCAAACAGGTTCTTCAGCCAATTGGCTTCGTTGGATTCAAAATTACGGTAATGGGAACGGTTGATGTGAATCTCACCTATTTTCTTGCTGCCATCGGGAATGTCACAAATGAAATTGATTTCGCGGCGCAACAGGCTGACCGTCAAATCGGCATGCAGACGCATCAGTTCATGGGTCAGCCGCTTCTTGAACTGACGTTGTTTTTTCAGATAGAGCAAACCCTTTTTCAGAAAGGGACATCCCCACAGCTGTTCAAAGTTGATGTCGAGATTGACGACCTTCACTTTTTCCGACAACGGGTAGAACAACGGCTTACCCTTGCCTTCAGTGAGGATAATGGTAATGTCGTAGCCATATTGTTCTGCAAAGTAATTTGCCTTCAGCGTTAGCACACGTTCAACACCCCCAGCCATATACAAGGCAGGTGTCACATAAACAATTTTGAGCGTTTCTGAAGGCATTTCAGGTGAGTTTTCAGCACAAAAGTACGACTTTTTTTGAAGTAATCAAAATTTTATTGTATTTTTGTACGCATTATGAGAAAAATATGCTTTTTGATGGATTCCATTTTCTCGATTGGGGGAGTGCAGAGTGTGACGGCAGTCATCGCAAAAGAACTGTCCAACGACTGCGACGTAACCATCGTGACCTTCGACGATTCCTCAAAACAGGATCTTTCTCTCCACGACTTGCATGAGGCCTCCCTGCATTTCCGTTTTTTCAATTATCCGACGGTAGGACGACTGCACACGCTCTTCTGCAAGGCCTACAGTGCTTTCTATCGGAAATGCCAGCCCAAGGCGCTCTGGGCCTCCAACCTCTATGCCTACAGTTCGTTTCCCTCTCCCTTGCGCAAATCCTTAGCCAGCGAACTGTCACAGGGGGACTACGATACCATCATCGGCGTGCATGCCCCTTTGGCAGTACGATTAGCCACCATCAAGCCCCACCTGAAAGGCACGAAATGCGTAGGGTGGATTCACAACTCTTTTGAAGCCCTTTTCAGCCCTACCTCATTATATATTGGGGCTGACCGCCAACGCCATTATGTGTATCAGTTTCGCAAACTCGACGAAACCATTGTTCTTTGCCACCACGATGCAGCGGTCTACAAAGCCTACGACAAGCTGTTCACGCCTACCGTCATCTACAATCCGCTGACATTGCGTCCCGGCACCGCCTCCAAAGGCGATTCCAAGTCGTTCCTCGCCGTAGGGCGTTTCTCCCATCTGCACAAAGGGTTCGACCTGCTCATTGACGCCTTCTGTCTTTTTGCGGAGACCGACAAGGACTGGACACTCGACATTGTGGGCGAAGGCCCCGAAGAGGAGCTTTATCGGGAGAAGATCGACCAATACCATCTGAACGGACGCATCAAGCTACACCCGTTTACCAGCCGCATTCAGGATTACTACTCACAGGCACAGGTCTATGTGCTTTCCTCCCGTTGGGAAGGTTTCGGCTTGGTCTTGGTCGAAGCCATGGCCCATGGTCTGCCAGTGGTATCAAGCGACCTGCCCACCAGTTTGGAAATCATGGGTTCCTTTGGTCTGTACTTCCGCAATGGCAATGTGGAGGAATTGGCCCAGAGACTGACCGAAGCCACCCGACTCGATTGGAAAGAGAAGTCCCAAGAAGCCTTTACCGTTGCCCGGCGATTTGCCGTCAGCCGAATCATGGAGCAATGGAAGCGCGTGATTTGAAATTTATCTGCATATTCTTTCCAATCACGGGCTGATTCGTCGTTTTTTATATTCAAATGCTTTGTTATTCATATTATTTTAGTAATTTTGCGCCTTGAAAGTCATCGCCCCGTTCGTTAAGGGGTTTTTTATACAACCATAACAAACAACAAAAATGAAAGTAATGAAATTCGGCGGAACGTCCGTAGGTTCCGTAAAAAGTATTCTTAACTTGAAAAAAATCGTGGAGGCAGAGGCTCGGACGCAACCTGTCGTGGTAGTAGTCAGTGCTCTTGACGGCATCACCGACAAACTGATTTCCATTTCGCAAAAAGCCAAGAATGGCGACAAGCTGTATCGCGGAGATTTCGATGCCATGGTCGACCGCCACCACCAAATGATAAATGAGGTCATCACCAACGACCAAAAACGCACCAACTTACTTGAAACAATCGACAAGCTTTTCGAACAGTTGAAGAGCATTTACTTTGGTGTGTACCTGATCCACGACCTGAGCGAGAAGACAGAGGATGCCATCGTATCGTATGGCGAGCGCCTGTCGTCGAACATCGTGGCTGCCATGTTTGAAGAGGGAGTACGCATGAACTCACGCGACTTCATCCGCACGGAGAAGAAGAACGGCAAACACATCCTCGACACCGAACTGACGAACAAGATGGTGCGCGAGGCCTTCAGTGCCAACAAGTCAAGGATTGCCGTCGTGCCGGGTTTCATTGCGCGCGACCGCGACAGCCATGAGACCACCAATCTGGGACGTGGCGGCAGCGACTACACCGCAGCCATCATCGCTGCAGCCCTCGATGCCGACATCTTGGAGATATGGACTGATGTCGACGGCTTTATGACCGCCGACCCGAAGGTAATTGAAAACGCCTATACCATCAATGAACTTTCGTATATTGAGGCCATGGAGCTTTGCAACTTCGGTGCAAAAGTCATCTATCCGCCCACCATCTATCCCGTCTGTGTCAAGCACATTCCCATCAAGGTGAAGAACACCTTCAACCCTGAACATCCGGGCACGCTGATTAAGGACAAGATTGATGACGACATGAAGGCCATCAAGGGTATCAGCAGTATCAAGGGGACGACCCTCATCACCGTCACAGGTCTGTCGATGGTGGGTGTCATCGGCGTGAACCGCCGCATCTTCTCCAAGTTGGCAGAAAACGGAATCTCGGTGTTCATGGTCAGCCAGGCATCGTCAGAGAACTCCACCTCTATCGGTGTGCGCGACGAAGAGGCCAACCGTGCCGTTGAAGTGCTCAACAATGAATTTGCCAAGGAGATTGAGACGGGTGCCATGTATCCCATGCAGGTTGAAAGCGGACTGGCCACCATCGCCATCGTGGGCGAGAACATGAAGCATACGCCAGGCATTGCCGGCAAGCTCTTTGGCACGCTGGGACGCAGCGGCATATCGGTGATAGCCTGCGCGCAGGGCGCAAGCGAGACCAACATTTCGTTTGTGGTCGACGCGAAATACCTGCGCAAGTCGCTCAACGTGCTCCACGACTCGTTCTTCCTCTCGGAATACAAGGTGCTCAACCTCTTCATCTGCGGTATAGGTACGGTGGGCGGCATGCTGCTCGAACAGATTCGTACACAGCAGCAGTTCCTCATGCAGTCGCGTCGTCTGAAGCTCAATGTGGTCGGCATTTCCGATGTCGACAACTTCGTCCTTGACCGCGACGGCATCGACCTCGACAACTACGAGAAGATACTGCGCGCCGGCTATCCCGCCAATACGGAGCACATGCGCGACGAGATTGTCAAGATGAACATCTTCAATTCGGTGTTCGTTGACTGCACCGCCAGCCGCCAGATCGCCTCCCTTTACCAGACCTTCTTAGAGCATAACATCTCGGTCGTGGCAGCCAACAAGATTGCCGCCTCCAGCGACTATGAAAGCTACTTGAAACTGCGTCAGACAGCCCGCGACCGTGGCGTATGGTTCCGCTACGAGACGAATGTGGGCGCAGGCCTGCCCATCATCGGCACCATCAACGATCTGTGCAACTCGGGCGATAAGATCCTGAAGATTGAGGCCATCCTCTCTGGAACGCTCAACTTCATCTTCAACGAGATTGCCGCCGACGTGCCCTTCTCCGAGACCGTGCGCCGCGCAAAGGAGGAACGGTACTCTGAACCTGATCCGCGTATCGACCTGAGCGGTACCGACGTGATCCGCAAGCTGGTTATCCTCACCCGCGAGGCTGGCTACAAGGTGGAACAGTCCGATGTCGAGAAGCATCTCTTCGTGCCTGACAGCTACTTCGAGGGTTCGATCGACGACTTTTGGGCAAAGCTGCCTGAACTCGATGCTGACTTCGAGGCCCGCCGCAAGGTGCTTGAGTCCGAGAACAAACGCTGGCGTTTCGTGGCCACGATGGAGGCCGACGAGAACGATCCGTCGTCGTTCAAGACGAGTGTCGCCCTGAAGGAGGTGCCTTACGGCCATCCCTTCTACGGTCTGGAAGGTTCAAACAACATCGTGCTGCTCACCACCGAGCGTTACAAGGAATACCCCATGCTGATTCAGGGCTACGGTGCCGGTGCAGCCGTTACAGCTGCAGGCGTATTCGCCAACATCATGTCGATTGCAAACATTTAGCACCATCACGACGTGAAACACATTATCATATTAGGCGACGGAATGGCCGACCACGCCGTTGACCGTTTGGGTGGAAAGACACTGCTGCAATATGCCGACAAGCCCATGATGGATCTGCTGGCTAAGAATGGTCGGACAGGACGCTTAGTCACTGTCCCCGAAGGGTTCCCTCCTGGCTCTGAGGTAGCCAATACTGCTATTCTCGGCTACGATTTGAACAAGGTCTATGAAGGGCGCGGCCCGCTCGAAGCCGCCTCCATCGGCTACGACATGCAGCCCGACGATTTCGCCATCCGCTGCAATATCATCACACTCGAAGACGGCAAAATTATCACCCATAACGGTGGTAACTTACAGACAGAGGATGCCCGCGTACTGATAGACTATCTCAATGAGACACTGGCCAAGCCCATCAACGAGAAAGAAGGTTGCGAGCGTGTGAAGTTCATCTGCGGCATACAGTACCGCCACCTGCTTGTCGTCAAGGGCGGTAACAAACACATTGTCTGCAATCCGCCCCACGACCATCCGAACGAACCTTGGCGGCCGCTGTTGGTCACCCCCGAAACTCCTGCCTGTTGCTGTGCCACAGCAACAAACGAAACAGCAAATCTGAACACCACAGAAACAAACGAAACGGCCCTCACCCCCACTGAGACCGCTTCGCTCATCAACGACCTCATTCTCCGCTCCCAGGAACTGCTGCCCCAGCACCCCTACAACAAGGAGAAGGCAGCCCGTGGCGAACGCCAGGCCAACAGCATCTGGCCTTGGTCAGGCGGCTACCGTCCCTCCATGCAAACACTCATGGAGCAGTACCCACAGGTAAAAACGGGCGCGGTCATCTCGGCTGTCGACCTCATTCAGGGCATTGGCAAATATGCCGGACTTCGCATCATCAAGGTTCCCGGTGCCACCGGTCTTGCCGATACCAACTACGAGGGAAAGGCACAGGCCGCTATCGAGGCTTTGAAGCAGGATGACTTTGTCTTCGTCCATGTCGAAGCTACCGACGAGGCCGGCCATGACGGTGATCTTGACCTGAAACTCCGTGCCATCAACTACCTTGACCAGCGGCTTGTCAAGCCCATCTACGAGGCGGTGGCGGAAATGCAAGAGCCTGTCTGCATCGCCGTACTTCCCGACCACCCCACCCCGGTCGAACTTCGCATCCACGTCAACGAGCCCGTCCCCTTCCTGATCTATTATAAAGGAATAGAGCCGGACGAGGTGCAGCACTACGATGAACTGTCGTGTGTCTCAGGGGGCTACGGCCTGCTGCGCCTCCATGAGTTCATGCAGGCGTTCATGGAGATACAATAACTGAAACAGAAACATAAAACCCAACGCGATATGCAATATTATAGCACGAACGGAAAGGCACCCTTGGCCGACCTGCAGAAGGCAGTGGTGAAGGGACTGGCCGAAGACCGTGGGCTCTACATGCCCGAGCGTATCAACAAACTACCCAAGGCTTTTTTTGAGGACATGCCGACAATGGCGTTCCGTGACATCGCCTACAACGTGGCCGATGCCTTCTTCGGTGAGGACATCGACGGCGACAGCCTGCAGGACTTGGTCTACGACACGCTCAGCTTCGACTGCCCGGTAAAAAAAATCAAGGACAACATCTATGTGCTGGAGCTGTTCCACGGCCCAACATTGGCCTTCAAGGATGTGGGGGCACGGTTCATGGCAAGGCTGCTGCAGTACTTTATCAGGAGTGGTCGCGACAAAGTCGCAACAAACGGGACTGGCAACGGGACTGGCGACGGCAAGGCGAACGGACTGGTGAACGTGCTGGTGGCCACCAGCGGTGACACGGGTAGTGCTGTGGCCAACGGTTTCCTTGGAGTGGAGGGCATTCATGTGTATGTGCTCTATCCCAAGGGGAAGGTAAGCCCCATCCAGGAATGCCAGTTCACCACGTTGGGCAAGAACATCACAGCCATTGAGGTCGACGGTGTGTTTGACGACTGCCAGCGGTTGGTGAAGAGCGCCTTCATGGACGCAGAACTGAACAAGCACATGATGCTCACCTCGGCCAACAGCATCAACGTGGCCCGCTTCCTGCCGCAGGCTTTCTATTATTTCAATGCGGTGGCTCCCCTCTTGGGGAAGACCAATGGTGCGGCTTCAAAAGAGGACTTCGTCATCTGTGTGCCTTCGGGTAACTTCGGCAACATCTGCGCCGCCCTGTTCGGCCATGAGATGGGACTGCCCGTGAAGCGGTTCATTGCGGCCAACAACGCCAACGACATCTTCTACAATTATTTGCAGACAGGCAAGTACGAGCCGAAGCCCTCGAAACAGACGTTAGCCAATGCCATGGACGTAGGCGATCCCTCGAACTTCGCCCGCATCATCAACCTCTATTCGGAAAACGGAAAACTCTCGCCCGAAGAGGCCCACAAGAGAATCACCAACCTCATCAGCGGCGCCACCTACAGCGACGAGCAGATCAAGGAGACCATGCGGAAGTGCTACGCCGAGACGGGCTATGTGCTCGACCCCCACGGTGCCTGCGGCTATCGCGCCTTAGAGGAGCAATTGCAGCCGGGCGAAGTGGGCATTTTCTGCGAGACGGCCCATCCGGCCAAGTTCAAGGAGAAGGTCGACGACATTTTGGGTATCGACGTGGAGATTCCCGAACGCCTGCAAGCCTTCATGAAGGGCACCAAGCAGAGCGTTCCTATGACAAAGGACTTCGAGGACTTCAAGAATTATCTCATGAAAGAATAATCCCCATTTTCCCATTGATTTGCAATGGTTTTACAAAGTCGTCGAGTTTGTGTCACAAAGTCGACGACTTTGTCTTACAAACTCGACGACTTTGTAAAACGGTTGAAAAGGGATTACTTTCTGAATTTCACTGAACGGGGTTTTCCATTGACTTTCCAGCTGACGATATAGATGCCGGAAGGCCGACCGGCCATTGAGAACTGCTCATTGGCCACGAACGAACCGACTTGCTGGCCACTCAGTGCCACGACATTGACCGTAAAGGTGAGTGACTCTGGCTGCGAGGAGCCAAAATGCAAAATCTGCAAGACAGGATTGTAGGCAAGCGCATACTCGTCGGGTTCGACAGCCTCTACGCCCGTCAACTCTTCAGGCAGCTTACCATTGGGCACCATGTACCACAGGCGGTTCAGGCTCTCCCCATTTCGCGAGTCGTTGGTATAACTGAGAATGGATGCGCCGTTGTCGCTACTGCCACCGCTCAGGTTGGCAATGTGCTGCGTATGGACATTCAGCAGGTTGTAATAGCCCGCCGTGCCTTGCGGCAGGAACTCCCATTGCTGACGGGCATCCTCTTCGTCTGCCTCGACAATATTCAGCCGAGTCCCCACATTGGTAGTGGCCGTGGAAGTTCCGGGGGTGGGATCGTTCAAGGCCATGTCGTTGGAACGGTTGAGAATCAGGAACTTGCCATCGCCAACACTCCTCATGTACCAATCCTCGCTGGCGCGGTTGTTGTCCGTCGCATTTTGCATCACACTCGAACCCGACACGTCAATCGACTTTTTGGTCTTGGCATTCACAATATGGTAGAAGAAGTCATCAGGCACAAACGGAGGCGTAGGCTTACGGTCGGCAAAGGCACGCTCCAAATAGGCACAATGCTCGGTGATGAATGTCTTCAGGTCGCTGACATACTGGTCGTAGGAAGAGTAGAGCACCATCTCATGATACGTTTTCTTGTTGATGCCCCACTTCGCATAGTTCAACGCCTGCGACTTACTTAGCAATGCCTGCAGACTGTCCACCTTCTGCTGCATGTAGTCCACCATCCCGGCATCCAAGAGTTGCTTGTAGCGGGTATAGACCTTTTCCTGGAACCAAGGGTCTTCCCACATGCGCCGCACCCATTCGCGCGAACCCGAATAGGCGATGTCGACCATCAATGAGTTGACCGAACTGTTCAGGTTTTGCTCACTCTTCACCCGTTCGTCGTTGTTGTAGGCAATGTCATAGTCCCACAGGGGCCCCCAGAAAAGGCGGTCGTCGCCGCGCTCTTTATAAAAATAGGTACTATAGAAACCGTCGATATTGGCAGTCACCTCGGTGCAGATATACCAGTCGACGAGCGAGGCCGTATCGACGTAGGCCCGATAGCCCTTCTCGGGGTCAGTGAAATCATTGGAAGCCAATGCCTTCTCGAACTTGTTGACATGGTTCTTGATATACGTCGTCTGCCGCTCCACAATCTCCTCGTCGTCAGGATAGTGGATGCGTACCGGCGAATTATAGGTGCTGGTGGCAAACCATTTGCCATCGCGGAAGCCGTCGACTTCGAGCAGATAACCGCCCGTAATGTCATCATCGGTGGCCAACGGCACGTTCTGCTCGGTAATGTTCACACGATGGGCTCGCACATCGATCTGGTCGCTGATCTGGTAAGTGCCTTGATAGGCCCCGTTGAGCGACAGGTCGACGAACTTGGCAGCCGGATTGAAAGGCAGCGACTTGTCAGCGCCCTCCTCATGCAAATCGGCACAGAACTCCCCCATGGCCGAGGTCACGGCATTGCGAATCATTGTTTTGTCGGCGGCATTGGCCAGCAAAGTCCACTTCTTCGTCTTGGCATAGCCCTTGCCCAAGAACTTCTCCTTGCTCAGAAACTTGATTCTATAGGGCTTCTTCGATAATTTCCATGTGGAATTGCCGCGTCCTCGGATGGACACCGAATCGTAATGGGTCACAGTGCCTTCCTCGTCGACATAGTGCAGACGGCAGTATTTATAGACTTCCTTGCTGCTGATGTCATTGCCGTCGAAAGTCTCAAGATAGATAGCGGGAAGGTCGGATTTCTTCACGTATTGGGCTTTCACCCCTATTGCCATGCCCCAGACAGCGAGCATCACCATCAACATTTTCTTCACCATACTTATTCATTTGATTCGTTTCGGTTGCAAAAATACATATTTATTTTAAATAAAGAACATCTTTTCAAGTAAAAACTTGTCAGAAGACATAAAGAAAGCACAGATAGTTCAAATTAAATACTAATTTATGTTAAACAATGGGGGAGGTGATTCCGTTTTTGGTTAAATAGTACGGTTTTGTCCGTCTTTTTTTGTAAATTTGCAACATAAATCGCCATTTATTATCTATAATGGTGAATAAAACACAGGTTAGGAGTTGGCCGAATGGGTTGTTTTGACAGCAATCACGGAATCTCGGCAGGCACGAAAGGCCTCTTGGCGACAAATAACCAACTGATTCATAGAAGTATAGCTTGCAAGTCGCCTGACACGCGAGCTAAAGGTAAGTTATAAACCGACCAAACCGATGCCCGTAAATACAACCATTCGCTGGTTTGTGATGACACATTACGACATGAGACGCTTTCTGCAGTGGCTCAACACGGAGAACACGCAACGGCTCAATGACGGGAAGGCTATTATCGAGCCATTCTATCCATACGACTTCTTGCAGCTTCCATCAGGATTGCAGTCTGGGAGCAAAGACGAGGAGAGCGGATTGTCAGAAAGCCGAAAAGCCAAAGCCACTGTGAAAGATGATTTTATCAACTTTGTGTTCCTCAAAACTACCGAGAGTGTCATTGACGGCCTAGTGAAAGACCTGATGAACACGGGTTCCCGAGCGCGGTTGAGGTATTATATGGACACCGACGGCAGTCATGCCACTGTACCCGACAAGATGATGCAGGATTTCCTACAAGCTTGTGTGAAATACAGGGGAGGTTTTGAAATCACCCCCCCCATCCGCAGCATCGAAGCCATGGACAAGGTGAGGATCAAAAGCGGTCCGTTCACGGGGTATGAAGCATCGGTTGTGCGTGTGATCCATTCACACGGAGCCATCCATCTTGAGCTGGCCATCGAACTTGTTTCGGGCGTGATGAACATCTACATGCACGATGTCGACAGCAGCAAGGTTGACATTGTCAATCGCAACTCGACGGATGCCATTCGCACTGACTTCATTGAGTACACGCAAAACCATCTGTTACTCATCCTGAAGCACCGCATCAAGCGCACTGACAATGACGAGACGAACCGCCGTGACACCGAAATGCTCACCCGGCTCTACCGCTACCGCTACCATGAAATCAAGAACGATGCCGCCCGGTATCACTTCATGGCCCTGATGCTCATCTGCGCCCATCTGTGCCACTACAAGAACGACGAGGCCGAACTGCGCGAGAAAGCGCTGGCTATACTTACCGAACTGAACCAAAGGAGCGAGTCGAAGGCCGCAACCGACACACGCACCTATTTGTGGATAGCCCTCTACATCTCTACCCACGACCCCTCTTACCGTGATGCGGCCAAACAATACGTGCGCGACCACCAGCCAAAGTCGGCCAAGTTGCGCAGCTTTGTCTCCCTCATCCGTACAGGGCGCAAAGTCTAACCTCACGAATCAATCACAAAAATCTATGATAACTATGCACTACTCTGGCAAACACCTGAAACTTTTCGCATTGTTGGCCTGTCTGTTCTGTAGCACAGCTACGCAGGCCGCCACTGACGACGATCTCCTACGTCTTGAGGCCGATATGCTGACGTATATCTCCACCAACGAAAGAGACTCGTTCTACACCGTTACCGAGAAGCTGAAAGAAGCCTGCAAAGAAGCAGGCAACGACTGGCTTTTCTACAAGGCGTGGAGCAAAGAGGCCGTCTACGAAGCCACCCATGAGAACATCCCGAAGGCAAAGGAAATTGCCAAAGCACTCTCCGACTACGCCTTGACGGAGAGCAGCCTCAGCGGACAGTACGCCACCCTCCACATCGAGGGTGTCATCCTCTTGCAGAATGAGGATTTCGACGGTGCCGAGAAGTTTTTCCTGAAAGCCAGAGACTTCCGCCACAAGAACTTCCCCGAAGACAGCGATGCCGAAGACTTGCGCGAGCTGATGAAGATTGCCATGATCCACAACAACAAGACGAAAGCCGTGGATTACGGACACCAACTGCTGGCAGAGCCGAACCTGGCCCCCCACCACAAAGGCAGGGCATTGTACCATCTCAGCCAGATAGCCTTCGAGGAAAACAACGTCGACGAGTACAACCGCCTCTATGAGGAAATGAAGCGGCTGAAGAAGACGAACGGCATCAGGACACTGAACATCCTGACCGAGGTGAACTACCATATCATCAACGGTGACTACGAGCAGGCACTGCGCCTTTCGGAATGGTTGGATGCCGATACCTGCGCTGAGCGAAAGGCTCTCATCTACCACCGCATGGGCGACAACGCGAAGGCCTACGAGTACATGGCACAGTACAAGCACATTTTCGACTCCATGTCGAATGCCTCACACAACAATGTGGTGTCGAACCTGTACCTGCGAATGAACAACGACCGCCTGCGCTTGGAACGTGAGCTGCTGCAACACGAAAACAGCCGCTTGCTCTATAACCTATATATAGTAGCAGGTATAGCCATCATCCTTCTATTGCTGTTCTTCGTCTACAAGGGACGCAGACTCATTAAGTCGCTCAGACACGACAACATGATGCTGAACTACGGCAAGAAGGATGCCGAAAAGGCACTCAAGGACCTGAACGAGCTGTCCTTCTATGAAAGCATGGACGAACTGCCACTGACCACGACACTCAAGCCCAATGACCTGTGCAACCGCCTGACAATCATCATGCAAAAGCAATGCCAGAAGGGAGTCACCATGGCCTACCAAACCGAACTGTCCGACGATTTCGAGATCACGACAAATCCTGACGCACTGAAAAAGCTGCTCACGCACTTGCTCGAATACTCTGCACGCTATACGACGAAAGGCAATATCAAATTGGGCTGCGAAGAAGTTGGGAAGAACGTCAAGTTCAGTGTCACCGACACGAGTCCCGGCCTCGGCGACGGCCACTCACGCCATGTCGGCATGTTCACCGAACAGGGTAACGAGATCCGCTACGTAGGTATGAACTTCAACATCTGCCAGTCGATCACCCGTCTGCTTCACGGCCGTATCTGGCACGATACAGGATATACCGAAGGCACCCGTTTCTGCTTTGAGATTCCGAAAGAGCCTTAATGATGAGACACATCAGATTAGCCCTCCTACTGTGTCTGGCATGCTGGTTAGGCAGCTGCTCCAGTCCGTCCAACGTAGCCTATTTCCAGAACGCGGAGGACTTACGAGGCATGACCGTACAGGAGGAACAGCCGTTCCGTCTACAGCCAAAGGACAAGATCAACATTGTCATCAACAGCACCGACCCGATGCTGGTGCAACAGTTCAATCTTTCCTCATCAAGCAACACGCTGCAAGCACTTGGAACCACCAGGGCTCCCATCACATCAATGGGAGGCTCCAGCGAAAGAGGACAGATACTGGCATATACTGTCGACGAGCAAGGCGACATTGACTTCCCCATCTTGGGAAAGATAGCCGTGGCAGGACAGACACGTCAGGAAGTGGCCGCCTATCTGCGCAACCGACTGATTGCGCGCGACCTTGTCAAAGACCCTATTGTCATTGTCGAATATGTCAATCTGGCTGTCGTCGTGCTGGGTGAGGTCAACCGTCCCGGTCGTGTGGACGTGACGAAGGACTACTTCACCATTCTCGATGCCATTGCCGCAGTAGGCGACCTGACCATCAACGGACAGCGTGAGAATGTGATGGTATTCCGCGAGATTGACGGTGAAGACCAGACTTACGTCATCAACCTGTGTGACCGTGAGAATGTCCTGAACTCACCGGCCTTCTACCTGCAACAAAATGACGTGGTCTATGTAACCCCCAACCCCAAGAAACGGCGTGAAGCCAACTCTGCCGGCAACACTTTCAACCAACCTGCGGTTTGGATTTCACTGTTAACCCTGCTGACGACCATTAGTTCGTTCTTAATAAAATAAGCGACAACCAAGGCAACCCACATCAGGAATGAGCAAATCAAAAGAAAACATCTTGACCATTGGCAACCTGTGGCATCTATGCATCGTTCGATGGAGATGGTTTGCCATTTCCGTGCTGGTATGCCTGTTGTTTGCTGTCAGATACATTCTGACCACCCCCTATCTGTACACCCGGACGGCTTCCATCATCATCAGTGAAGAAGCCCTTGGCAACAATGCCTCCAACAGCAGTAACAGCTTCAATGACATCGGGTTTGTCACACAGAAAAGCAAAGTCTCTGATGTCGTGCGTCACATCACGTCATTGGAAGTGCTCGTAGAAGTGGCCAAACAGATGGAGGAAGGGATCAGCGATAGCGATGCCATTGAGATGGCTGAGGGCATACAAGACCGCCTTTCCGTTGAAGCCGAGGGTGCGAATTCGAATATCATCAACCTGACCTATCAAGACTCCACTACTGCCATCGCAGGAAAGACCCTATCCCTCATCATCAAAGTCTTCAACGAGAAATGGATTGAAGATAAACAGACCATCATCAGAAACTCTTCTCTCTTTATTGATTCCAGACTTCGATTGCTGGAGCACGACTTGAACTTGGTCGATGACAGTATCTCGTCGTTCAAGAGCAGATACGGCATTACGGAGCTGGAAAATGTGGGCAATGTCTACCTGCAACAACAAAGCAATGCAGATGCAGAGATATTGAGGTTGATGAACCAGAAAGCAATGGCAGAGTATATCCGCAGCCTGTTGGAAGACACGTCATCGCAACAGCAACTACTGCTGGTCAATTCAGGCATCAACAACAACCTTATCGAATCGCAAATCACGCTCTACAACAATCTCCTTCTGCAAATGCAGAGCCACATGGAATACACGTCAGAGCAAAATCCACTGATGATCAACCTGGAGAAAGAGCTGAAGAGTCTGCGGAAGAACATTCTTTCCAATGTTGTCAACCATATCCGCACGATCGACATTCAGCTATACTCACTGCGCGAATATCATGGCGAGACGGCCTCAAAGATTTCCTCCAATCCGACTCAAGCCAAGCATCTCATTTCCATCCAGCGCTCCCAAAAGGTCAAGGAAAGCCTTTATACGTTCCTACTCCAGAAAAAGGAAGAGAACGAAATCAGCATCACCTATAAGCCCTCGCCCAGTCAGGTAATCGACATGCCCCATGGCAGTGGCAAGCCCTCTTCCCCCAAAAGAGCCAGAGTTCTGATAGGAGCCATCCTGTTCGGTCTCATAGCGCCACTGACCCTCATCTTCATTCTCGCTTCATTTGACAGCAGCGTACGCGACCGCTCTGACGTTGAAGCAGTCGACGGACTCCAATTCCTTGGCGATGTGCCTTTTGTCAAGCGGAGAATCTCATGGGCCAACCAATTGAAACGTTTCTGGAAAAAGTCTGGCAGCGATCCTTTTGTAGTGAGAGACGGAGGGCAAGACCCTGTGAACGAGGCTTTCCGTATGATCCGCACACATTTGGAACGCCACAAAGACAGCCATGCCGACCACAAAGTATTGATGGTCACATCAGACGAAGAACAAACAGGCAAGACCTTTGTCGGCATGAATCTGGCACTGGCATTGGCATTGGTTGACCGACGAGTATTGTTCATCGACGCAGACTTACGCAAACATGGGGCATCGCGGTTATGGCACACGCCGAAAGAAGGGCTTTCCGACTATCTGAAAGGGAGAACTTCGGATGCTTCGACGTTGTTCTGGCACCAAGACAACTATCCGAATCTCGACGTATTGCCTTCGGGTATGCATCCCGCCAATCCCACTGAATTGTTGAACAGTTCCATGTTTGGCAAACTCATCGCCGACGTCCGTCCCCGATATGACTATATCATCATTGACACGCCCCAAGCCAACAAACTGGCAGATGCCGGGATTATTGCCAAGTACGCCGACTGCACCCTGTATATCATCCATGCCGGTGTCTTTGAGCGGAACAATTTGGAACAGCTGAAACAACAGGAAGGCGAAAAGCCAAGCCAGCTGATCGTCCTAAACCAAGTAAAAATGGAATATTGAAACCATAAAATATGAGCAACTATCAAGTTCATCCATCCAGCTACATCGATGATGATGTCATCATTGGCGAAGGCACCAAAATCTGGCATTTCTGCCATGTTCAGCGTGGTGCAGTCATTGGCAAGAACTGCTCTTTCGGCCAGAATGTCAACATTGGCAACAATGTCAAGATTGGCAATGGCGTTCGCATACAAAACAATGTCTCTGTCTATGAAGGCGTGGAGATTGAAGACAATGTGTTCTGCGGCCCATCATGCGTGTTCACCAATGTCTTGGTGCCACGGGCCCACTTCCCTGTTCACGGAAAGTACAACAAGACCCTGATCAAGGAAGGGGCCTCGTTAGGAGCCAACTGCACCATCGTCTGCGGACATACCGTAGGCCGTGGAGCCATGATAGCCGCCGGAGCCGTGGTCACCCACGATGTTCCTGACTTTGCCCTGATGGCCGGCGTACCTGCCCGACAGATTGGAACGGTCAATGAACAGGGTGAAATCATTGAAAAGGTAAAAAAATAGAATCTATTACTATGCAATTCAGAGATTTAGCAAAACAATACGAGGCCCTCAAGCACGACATTGACCAAGCCATGCTCACCGTGGCATCGCAAAGCCATTACATCATGGGGCCACAAGTAAAGGAACTGGAGGAACAGTTGGCTGCATACACAGGAGTGAAACACTGCCTGAGTTGCGCTAACGGTACCGATGCCCTTACATTGGCACTGAAGGCTTGGGGAATAGGTCCGGGCGATGCCGTGTTTGTGCCAGACTTCACATTCTTCTCATCGGCTGAAGTGGTCGCATTGGAAGGTGCCACTCCCCTATTCGTCGATGTGGACAGCACCACCTATAATATTGACACCAATAGTTTAGAGACGGTCATCAAGCAAACCCTGGCCGACGGCAAGCTGACACCAAAAGTCATCGTAGCCGTAGATTTGTTCGGCCTTCCGGCCAACTATCCGCAGGTGAAGGCGATTGCCAACAAATACAACCTGCTGATACTGGAAGACGGCGCACAGGGATTCGGCGGAAGCATCAAGGGCAAGAAAGCCTGCTCTTTCGGCGACATCAGCACCACTTCGTTCTTCCCTGCCAAACCGTTGGGATGCTA
The DNA here is from genome assembly GCA_947302435.1 of uncultured Prevotella sp. Taxonomy (GTDB): domain Bacteria; phylum Bacteroidota; class Bacteroidia; order Bacteroidales; family Bacteroidaceae; genus Prevotella. Next base: position 41,607 of record CAMYVQ010000003.1, read on the forward strand.
TGGCGACGGAGGGGCTGTGTTCACCGACAATGACGAATGGGCTGCACTCATGAACTCCTACCGCGTACATGGCAAGGGCGACAACAAATACGACAATGTGCGCATTGGCATGAACTCGCGCCTCGACACCATGCAGGCCGCCATCCTTCAGGTAAAGCTCCGCGCTTTCGACGATGAGGTGGAGCGCGTAAACGAGGCAGCACAGCACTACACCCGACTGCTGAAAGGACATGTACAGACACCTGTCATTCCTGAGGGTTTCGGCTCCAGCTGGGCACAGTACACCATACAGTTGAACGACACGGCACAGCGCGACCGTCTGCAACAGGCTCTCAAACAGGCAGGCATTCCGTCGATGGTCTATTACCCAAAGACCATGCACCAGCAACTGGCTTTCGAAGGCATCACGCAACCTGTATGCTGTGAGGACTTCGTGGCTAAGAAACTGAGTGCCACCGTTCTTTCCCTGCCCATGCACCCTTATATTGAATCGTCCGAAATAGAGTATATCTGTTCGACTCTCATTGAGGAATTAAACAAATAAGGGCTAAACCATTTCCCTGTATGAAAGTTTGCATCAAGGAGCACCTGAATCATATTCCTCACTTGAACGATTTCCTTGACGACTGGAATCTTGAGATGAATGTCGGCGACCAATTGGAGTGTGTCGCCTTCACCGCCCAGCAAGAGTATGAAGCCATCAAAAAGAAATTTCCGTTGGGTCTGGCACAAATCATCATCGTATTGGATTACATTTGGCATGAAATGTGTCCGAAAATACAGTTCACAAGAAAACTGTACTTCTTTCTTACGGGCGAACGGCACCGCACCTACAGTCACACTGAAATCTTAGGCAGAATATGCAGGGCTGGCTTCAAGATTGTCAGCGAGGAGAACCAACTGGGCTATCTGCACATTCTTGCACAGAAGAAGTCAAACCCATTGGAACGCAACGAGACCTGTGTATCGCCTATATTGAGACTACCACGTGTAGGAAAGGACGGAAAAATGATTGATGTCTACAAATTCCGCACGATGTACAGCTATTCACAATATCTGCAAGACTACGTCTATGAGAAAAACAAGCTGAACAAAAGCGGTAAACTGGCCAATGATTTCCGTGTCAACATCTGGGGAAAAATACTTCGCCCCATTTGGCTCGACGAACTGCCGATGCTATGGAATGTGTTGCGTGGCGACATGAAATGGGTAGGCGTACGCCCATTGTCGGAACACTTCTTCTCACTCTATACGCCTGAAATGCAATTTCTCCGCACCAGAGTGAAACCTGGAATGCTGCCACCCTTCTATTTTGAAAAGAAAACCCCTGTAGGATTAGACGAGATCCAAGACTCGGAACGCCGGTATATAGAATCGTACTTAGGGCATCCCACCATCACAGACTGGCGGTATTTCTGGGGAACAGTATTCAACATTCTGATGAAAATGAAGCATAGCAAATGACAAAATAAGGGATTACCCATTATTATAGAAACCATATTAATAACTTAAACACTTTACAACTATGTTACATCATTTTAATTTCATGACAAGAGCATGCTTATGCGCATGTGTCTTGTTCGCGGCAACTTCATGTAAGGACACCGACGATTTCTTTACCTCTAAGGGCAATGAGGACAAGACAAACACTGAAGCCTACGATTTCGACTTCTCAACGAAACAGGAAGTAGACTTGTATGTTGAATACAAAGGTTTCGGGTATAGTGCTTCTGAACCCGTTGGCTCTGTACGATTCGGTATTTACGGTACCAACCCCGTAGTCAATGAAAACACAGAGAACCAATACGTGGACGAAAGCATCAAGCCCATCATTGAACTGTACACTGACGAAAGAGGCAAGTTCGACCAAACCATCACTCTGCCTGCATACGCCAAAGTGCTTCACATCGTGACCGGTAATCTCGCAATTGGTTTTTCCCACGAGCAGGTTCAAGTTGTCAATCATGAAGCCAAGCTCACAGTTGAAAACGACGGTTCAACCATGAGTGTTTATAACCCCAGACGCGCCCCAGGGCCAGGTGAGTCTGTAAGCGAAATTTTGGGCCTTCTCGAAAGCACTGGCTACGAAGTGGATAGCAAAGGAAATGCAACGTCAGTGCAGATCTACCAGAAGTGGGGAACTCCATTAGGCACTTGGAACTCTGCCACAGGTCGCCCAGATTATTTGTTAGACAAGACAACAGTCACGACACCAGGTCTGGTACTTACTGACAAAGAGGTTAAAGAAATGTATGATGAGGCATGTAATATTCTTCCAAACAATAGTGGCATTGATAATTCACACTATCGCACCGCAGCCGACGTTACGCTCAAAAAGGCTTCGGAAGTTACACTCACGGCATTGGGCAGTTTCACGTGCTGGAACACCACTCTTGGCTATTATTATTATAACGACGACAACAAGCCGACCAATCGAATGGATCTGAACCCCATTATGCTATTCCCCAACACACAAGACGGTAAAAGGTACGGCGATGGGAATTATTACAACAACAATATTGGTATGGTGCGTGGCGATGTGATTCGACTGAAATACTTTCCAAACATAACCGACCCCGATCCTGACAAGAAATACACTGAAGCCAGTAACGTATTCCCCAAAGGCACCAAGATTGGCTTTATCATAAGAACCAACGGATGGGGTATGATGGGCGACAAGTATTGCACCAAGACCTATAATAAAAAAATGAATATTTGGGCTACTTCTACCGATGGTCTGGCATACGCCAATCCGAAAGTTGAAGGAAAAAACAAGTTCACTAAACCCAATGACAATGGCGAAGCCCGTACCGCAGAATTCTCATATTCGTTAAGCGATGGCACCCAATACTGTATTTTGGCATTCGAGGATGCTTGCGATGACTACGACTACAACGACTTGATTTTCTCCCTCAACCCTGCCAATGTCTTCTTAGGACTGCATGAAGTGGAAAAAGACAAGTCTACTGAGTTTGGAGTCTATGCTTTTGAGGACAGATGGCCTGCCCACAGTGATTACGATATGAATGATATCATGGTGGATTGCAAGCATGAAATGTTTTTCAGTGACAGTTACGTCAAAAAGGAGATCTACAATCTGACGACCTATCAAAATATTGTCGCTGACAAGAGCGGTTTGGCAGTAAAAATGACTTACACCAAAAGACCCAGCAGTATCGTGATGAAAAAGGTCAAGCCTAACTCGAAAGATACAACCGTTGTCACATTCCCCGAATATTATAACCTAAAGGATATCTATGCTCTGACAGAGGATGTGAAAAGTGAGATCAATACGACTTATATCCTGGAATTGACATATTCAGATGCCCAGCCAATTAAAAATCTGGTGGAGATTGAACCATTCATTTATGGCATCAGGGAAAACAAGGACGAAGAACTCACGCAATGGGAGGTACATCTTCCCAACAAAAAGCCGACAAGCGTAATGGATCTCAGCTACTTCTGCACCCACCAAGACGCATCGAATTTCTCTAAAGGAAAGTTCTTTGTCAGCAGCAACGAATATCCGTTTGCCTTCTATCTGGCAAATGCAAAAGCTGAGAATTTCTTCAACACGACCCTTGTTCGTGCCAACGAAAGTAAGTCTATCAGCTCTTTCTATCCTAAATTCCTGAACTGGGCTACCAGCAAGGGCGCAGAGGATGCTGACTGGTATCTGTATCCAGCTCAATAAATTTGCATCAGCCATATCGTCATTCCTATGAAATTAAGTGTTGTCATACCGGTTTACAAGGTCGAGCCCTATCTGGAGCGTTGTGTGCAATCTGTTTACCGACAGACTTTCCGTGATATGGAAATTATCATGGTTGACGATGGCAGTCCAGACAACAGTGGCAAACTGGCCGACCAGTTGGCAGCGCAGGATGCGCGAGCCCGTGTGATTCACCAGGAGAACCAAGGTCTCTCTGGGGCGAGGAACACGGGCCTGCGCGCAGCCCAAGGTGACTATGTCGTGTTTTTGGATTCGGATGACGAGTGGGCACTGGAAGATGGAATAGAAAAGCTGCTTCAACATGACGGTGCTGACCTCATCATTTTCAAGGCTGTTCATATCTGGAAAGACCATCAGGAATGTACACCTGATTTTGACGTAGACTACATCAAGGGTTTGCCAGATGCACAGACTGTTTTTTCCCATCTCATCCTGACCAAGCAATTTCAGGTAAGTGCCTGCAAATTGCTGGTCAGGCGACAGATGCTGATTGAACATGATATTTTCTTTCCGATGGGTTATATCAACGAAGACGTTGACTGGAGTTTCCGCTTGTGGCAGCATGCCCGTAAGGTCGCCGTTACAAACATGGACTTCTACGGCAATCACCATCGGGCGGGAAGTATCACCCAGACGACAGATATTCGTTCCCATCAGAGCTATGACAAGATATTCACCTATTGGAAGGAAGAATGCAACCGTGGATGCGTTAATGCCGATGCCATCCGCGTCTACATGGCAAACCTATGGGTAAGTGGCGGTTATTTCTACTACCAACTATCCAAAAAAGAAAAACCGATTGCCTTGCAGATTTTAAGAAAGCACAAAGATTTGCTGGATTACTCAGACACGAAAAAAATCAGAGGGGTCAGGTTTTTGGTTCGAGCAATCGGTCTAAGAAATGCAGTCGTACTATTAGGCTGCTATAAAAAGCTAAGGTTAATCACCTCAAAGAATGTTGTATAGACTTCATAACAACATCCTGATTGTCGGTCTGTTGACGATTTGCATTTTAGCAGTACTGTCGTCAGGAAAAGCGTTTAGTCTTATCACTCCCTTTACTGTGGTAGCATACTTGACACAGTTGCTACTCATTATGTCTTTTTCACGGGATGAGAACGCATCTTATTCAGATAAGACGATGTTCGTAACCGTTTTGGTCTATGGCTTGGTGTTAAGCCTGCTGACCATTCTTTTAGCACATTACTATAACGGAGAGAAATTCCTGTTTGAGGATCCTGATGCAGTATTCTATTACAAAGAAGGAATAAAATCCGCGGACATAGGCCTTATTGAGAATGCGGCACGAATCATAAGATTGTATGACTTCGATGACTGGGGGGCATTGTTGGTGAGCTGTTTTCTGATGTATTTCATCCCCTCAGCCTTCTTCATGAACGCTTTCTATGTGTTCATCGGTGCGGTATCTGCTGTCTTCCTCTATCGTATCGGAAAATATTTTATGCCAGACACATACGCTTTTTTGGCATCTTTGGCATACAGCACCTCATCCTATCTGATCTTGTTCCACTGCACGTTTCTAAAAGAGTCGTTCTTCGTATTCTTAGTAATCAGTGCCATCTATTATTTTTACAGATCTATTGAAGACAAGAATCATCTGGCATTGCTCATGGTGTTTTTCAGTGTCTTCAGTGTCTTTTTTTACCGACCGCCCTTAGTGGCATTTTTCATGATAGCATATATTGGCTATTATGCCGTCACACAGAGGGGCACCGCTCTCTCTGTTTTCATGTATATGATGATTGCGATAGGACTGGTAGGATCCATCGCTTTCATGCAAAGTCAGGTGGAAACTTACACAGAGGGAGGAAATACAGACGAGCTACTCTTAGAAAATGGTTCCGCTAACTATTCCGGAGGATTCAATTTCTTTGTCGGGTGGTTTGTTGCGTTTCTGGGGCCGTTCCCAACGCTGTTCCCAATGGAAGGTGCAGACCCAAAGTTGATTAACTTTTTTGGGGCTGGTTTAACATATAAGGCATTTATCGCCATCCCTTTCTGGGTTGGACTTTATTGGGCCGTCAAACGTTTTGAGGTCGTAATGATTCCCATGGTTGTATTCGCAATGGCCGAAATTCTTGCCGCAGCATACATCTTAGCGAGTTTTGAGCTGCGCAAAGTGCTGTTGCACGTGCCATTTATGTACATCATGTCATTTTATGGCTTATATCAAATAGAAAACAACAAGGTGAACAAGACGTTTGTGAAGTATTTGACATTTTCCTATTTTGCTTTTGCTATAGGAGTCTTGGTTTTATGGAATCTAATTAGAGTAAAATAATGAAAAGACTGACTCCACGTTCCGGCTTTGCCGCAATATATGATTGAAAATCGGAGGACATGAAATGAAAGTATTATTTGTAGGAAGTGGCAACCACGCCAAGATTTCCCCGATCATAAAAGCTCAGGGCGATTCCCTTGTCAAGGCAGGAGTCGATGTCGACTACTACCTCATCAAGGGGAGAGGACTGAAAGGTTATCTTAAACAGATCCTTCCTTTGCGGAAGTATTGGAAAAGCCATCACTTTGATGTGGTACATGCACATTACTCCTTATCAGCCTACGTCGCCGCACTCGCTGGTGTGAAGCCCTTAGTGGTGTCATTGATGGGCAGTGATGTGAAAGCCACGGGATGGTACAGCCGAATGGTCCGTTTGTTCTGCAAGCTGTTTCGCTGGAACAACATCATTGTGAAATCAAAGGATATGGCCGATGCAGCGGGAATCAAGAATGTGCAGATTATTCCCAATGGTGTGGACATGGAAATGTTCGTCCCAATGGATGCGGAGGCTTGTCGTAAAAAGCTTGGCTGGGAAGAGGGGGGAAAACACATCTTATTCCCTGCCGACCCAGACCGCATGGAAAAAGATTTCCCATTGGCACAGGAAACGGTAAAACTGTCGGGAAAGGATATTACAATCCACGTTTTTCGACAGGTTGAACACAAAGACACCGTTTTACATTATAATGCCGCTGATGTTGTATTGATGACCAGTAAGTGGGAGGGAAGTCCTAATGCCATCAAAGAAGCGATGGCTTGTTGCCGCCCCATTGTAAGTACCGATGTCGGCGATGTGAAAGAAAGACTGTCGGGAGTTGAAGGCTGCTATGTGACAGAGACACGTGACCCGAATGAACTGTCCAACTTCTTGAAAAGTGTCTTGGAATGGAAAGGACGTACCAATGGACGAGACAAAATCATTGCCGATCAATTAGAAAGCAAACAAATTGCAGATAGAATAATAACCATTTATAAGAATACAAAATGAAACTGACACTCATTGCCGGTGCAAGACCGAATTTCATTAAGATTGCTCCGATTATACATGCCATTAAAAAAGCGCAGACAAAAGGAGTTACCGTTTCATACCGACTAGTGCATACTGGACAACATTATGACCAGAAGATGAGCCAGACCTTTTTTGAAGAGTTGGACATACCCATGCCTGATGTCAATTTAGGCTGCGGTGGGGGTAGCCAGGCGGAACAGACGGCCAATATCATGGTTGCTTTCGAGAAAGACTTGATGTCGAATCCAACGGACTTGGTGATTGTCGTCGGTGATGTGACATCGACAATGGCCTGTTCGATTGTTGCCAAAAAACTCAACACAAAGGTTGCACACGTGGAAGCAGGCATACGCAGTTGGGATCTCAGCATGCCAGAGGAAATCAACCGAATGGTGACAGACTCACTCGCAGACTATTTCTTTACCACGACGGAGATTGCCAATCGCAATCTGAGACATTTTGGTGTTCCTGAAGAGAAGATCTTCTTTGTGGGCAATGTCATGATAGACACACTGATGGCCAACATCAAACGGTTCAGAAAGCCATTGGAGTATGACCAGCTGGGACTCGAACAGAAAAAGTATCTTGTATTAACGATGCACCGCCCTGCCAATGTGGATGAAGCAGAAAAACTGAAGAATACCATGAACGAGATTGTTAACAATGTTCATGGGTTGCCAGTTGTATTCCCCATCCATCCTCGAACAGCCAAGATATTCAAGGATTTGGGTATTGTGGCCGATAACTTAAAGGTCATAGAGCCTCAAGGCTATTTGGAGTTTAACTATTTGGTTCAGAACTCAATGGGTGTCATTACTGACTCAGGTGGCATTACGGAAGAGACAACTGTCATGCATGTCCCCTGCCTGACATTGAGAGACAATACCGAGCGACCCGAAACATGTGAAGTAGGTACGAACAAACTGATTGGAACCAATCCCGACAATATCAAGCCAGCACTCGACCGACTCTTTGCCGGTGAATGGCAGAAAGGTGACATTCCAGAACTTTGGGATGGACATACGGCAGAAAGAATTGTCAAATCAATCACAAACATAAAATATTAAGAAAACTATTGATATGATGGGAAAGGATATTGTAAGATGTGAGCGTTGTGTGATGGACACAACAGTTCCAGATATATGGTTTGATGATCATGGAGTATGTAAATATTGCCATATCCATGACGAAATGGAACATCTCCATCCATTAGCTGCCGACGGAAACAAGCTATCATCCATTATTGATAAAATCAAGGCCGACGGCAAGGGGAAAAAATACGATTGTGTATGTGGACTTAGCGGAGGACGTGACAGTTCTTACACTCTTCTCAAAGCCATCGACTTTGGCCTTCGTCCGCTTGTCGTGTCTATCGACAATGGCTGGGGCACCCGAATAGCTGAAGAGAATATTGAGAACGCATGCAAACGTTTAAATTTGGAATGTACATGGGTGAAATTCGATTGGGAAGAGTATAAAGACTTGCAGCGTTCATTCTTTTTGGCAGGTGTACCCGATGTCGACTCTCCTTCGGACTTTGCCATTTATGCACAGTTGTTCCAGACGGCAAAGGACAATGGCATCCGCTATATCCTGAACGGACACAGTTTCCGGACAGAAGGCAGTTCTCCAATAGGATGGTCTTATTTTGACCCAGTCTATATCAAAGACGTACAGAAAAGATTCGGTACGAGGGAATACAAAGACCTCAAGACGATACCCACGATGATGCCTTGGCAACTCATTGGCAGGACTTTTCTTAAAAGTATCCGCGACATTCGTATTCTGGAATACATGGACTACAGAAAGCAGGAAGTCGATGCCATCCTGAAAGAACGTCTCGGATGGCAGGATTATGGAGGCCATCATCATGAAAACAAATTCACTCACTTTGTACAGTCCTACTACTTACCAGTGAAGTTTGGCATTGACAAACGGAAGACCGAACTGTCTGCACAGATTAGAAGCGGTCATATCACGAAAGAAAAAGCAGAAGCAATTTTGTCACAGCCATACCAATATGACCAACAGATTGTGGATGAAGTCATCGACCGCCTTGGTTTCACTAAGGACGAATTTGAAAAGTTGATGCAGTCACCCAATAAGACGCATTTAGACTACAAGACCCTCAGGCCTATTTACAAAGCATTGAGTCTCCCCATCAACATCGTGACAAAACTGGGCATACTGCCTCGAATCCTTTACCTGAAATATTGCTGATAATATGAAAAGAGTCCTTTTCTCACTGAACCACCCTGCCCACTATCACATGTTCAAGAACCTTGCCTCGCAACTTGGACAGGAAGGAAATCGGGTTATATTTGTCATCAGTAACAAGGATGTATTGGAAGCCTTGATGAAAAATGAGGGAGTTGATTATGTGAAACTTCAAGACCAGCGTCCACGTAAATCAACGGCCTTCTCTGTGATTATAAACGGTGTGGCAGACATGCTGGAAAAAGACCGTAGCCTATATAGATTTGCAAAGCAATGGAAGCCTGACATCATGTTGGGGACAGACATCAGTATTACGCATGTAGGGCGGGTAACAGGTATTCCATCTTTCTTCTTTAACGAGGACGACTATGATATCAATAAGGAGGCCTGCCTTCTGTCATACCCCTTTGCTACAGGCATCGTGTCTCCGGAAGTTTGCAGCGTGGGCAAGTTTTTTGAAAAGAAGAAAATTTCCTATAATGGCTGTCAGAAGACGGCCTACATCAACCCTGTCTGTTTTAAGCCAGACCGAGCCATAGCAGAAAAGTTCGTTGCCAAGAACAAGCCCTATTATCTGATTCGCGTGGTTAGCCTGACTGCCGGTCACGATATCTCAGGTAAACATAGGGGTATAGAAGATGACATCTTGACTCGGTTAATCAGCCAGTTGAGTGTGCGCGGAAATGTGTATATCACCAGTGAGAGACCGTTGGCAGAGGCTTATGAGCCGTATCGTCTACAGATACCGCCTGAATATATGCACCATGTAATGAGCTTCAGTTCCCTGTTTATTGGCGACAGCCAGTCCATGTGCATGGAAGCGGGATTGATGGGAGTGCCATTCATCCGTTATAATGATTTTGTTGGAAAAATAGGCTATCTGAATGATGCAGAAATCAAATATGGCCTCGGATATGGAATCAGGCCATCAGAACCCCAAAAGATGCTTGAACTGGTGAAAACACTTGTAGAGAATGACAAACTTGCTTCTGAGTGGAAGGAAAAACAGAAACGATACTTTTCAGAAAAAGTGGATGTGACGGCCTTTTGGAAATGGTTTGTGCTCAATTATCCTGAAAGCGATAAGATTCTGAAAGACAATCCTGATTATCCCAATCAGTTCAGATGGCCATCTCTATAGTCTTGTAATGAAACTTCACACCGACAGCCTCCACAAAATAGCTTACGCGACCGATGCATCGGTATATCGGGAGATACCGTATAGCGTGGCCTATCCTGAAACAGAAGATGACATTCGGGAGCTGATGCGCATAGCTAAGGAGAAAGGCATCGACCTGATTCCAAGAGCTGGCGGTACATCATTGGCTGGACAGGTGGTAGGAAGCGGTATTGTTGTTGAAATCAGCAAATACTGGAACAAGATACTGGAGATCAATGCCGAAGAACGATGGGCGAGAGTACAGCCAGGTGCGGTGCGCGATGAATTGAATATCGTCCTAAAGCCATACGGACTCTTCTTCAGTCCCGAAACCTCAACGAGTAACCGTTGCTGTATCGGCGGCATGTTCGGCAACAACTCATGCGGAACCCACTCGTTAGTATATGGCAGCACACGACATCATGTCGTTGCCTGTAAGGGTATCCTGTCAGACGGTTCGTCATTCGATACAGAGAAAATCACTGAGACAGGCTATCGTGAGTCGTTACCTTTGTTGGATGCCGTTTTGTCCCAGTTGGAGGATTGGGCATCGGACGATAAGACACGGACACTGATAGAAAAGAATTATCCGGACAAAAGCCTACAGCGCCGTAGTTGTGGCTATGCCATTGATGAAGCTGTTGAGGTGATTGAAAAAGACAAGGGACTGGCTCTCTGCAAACTGTTAGCCGGCAGTGAGGGCACTTTGGCTTTTGTTACTGAAATCACTGTCAGCTTAGATGTCTTGCCTCCTAAGGAAATCATGGTCGTCTGCGGACATTGCGATGACTTGATGAAAAGTTTTGAGGGAAATCTCGTGGCACTGAAGCATCAGCCTACTGCCATTGAACTGATGGATGGTGACATATTGGAACTGAGCAAGGGCAATGCCGAACAGCAAAGAAACCGCTTCTTCGTTGAGGGCAATCCAGCTGCGCTGCTGATCACCGAATTGAGGGCCGATACCAAAGACGAACTCAACAAAAAAGCCGATAGATTGGAGCACGACCTGCTCGACAGTGGATATATCTATAAATGTACGCGAGTATACGGCAGTGATGTTGCCAAAGTGTGGGCTTTGCGCAAGGCTGGATTAGGTATTCTTGGCGGCATGAAGGGCGATGCCCGTCCGATGGGCGTGATTGAAGACACGGCTGTGGCTCCCCGATTGATGCCTGCCTATATGAAGGACTTCAGAGCTTTGCTCGACAAGCTCGATGCACGATGCGTGTTTTACGGACATATCAGCACAGGTGAACTGCACCTGCGCCCCATCATCAACCTGAAGACGAAGGAAGGCCGCACGCTATTCAGAACGATTGCCCATGAGACAGCCCTGCTGGTCAAGAAGCATCGTGGCAGCATCAGCGGTGAACATGGGGACGGCAGATTGCGCGGCGAGTTCATTCCTATGCTCTATGGTCAGGATACATACGAGTTGATGCGGCAAGTCAAACAGTGTTGGGATCCAGATGGCGTGCTGAACCGCCACAAGATTGTTGATACCCTGCCAATGGACTCGATGCTGCGTTTCGAGGAAGACCAGCAATATAACATTGAAAAGATAACAGGTACCAACCAAACTTACTTTAACTGGAAGGCTGCCTTTGACGAGTGTACTACGCCTGGTGCCACAGGAGCCAAGTCGCAGACACATGCTTTGATGTGCTCCATAGAGCAGTGCAATGGCTCGGGAGATTGTCGTAAGTCGAACCTCATTGGTGGCACCATGTGTCCATCCTTCAAGGTGAGTCGTGACGAACTGAATTCAACCCGTGCCCGTGCCAACGTACTCCGCGAAGTGCTCACCCATCATTCTTCACTCTTCACTCTTCATTCTTCACTCTTCACTCTTCATTCTTCACTTATAAAAGAAGTGCTCGATTCTTGCTTAGCTTGCAAAGGCTGTCGGAGTGAGTGTCCCTCGAATGTTGACATGACGAGAATCAGAGCTGAACTGCTACAGCACTATTACGACCAGCACGGAACACCCCTGCGCATACAGCTTGTCGCACAACTATCCCGGATTGAGCAATTAGGCAGACTGTTCAGACCATTCTATAATTTCGCAGTCCAATGGAAGCCCACTGCCAGTGCCATCAAGCGCATTGTTGGTTTTGCACCTAAGCGACGCATTCCACAACTGAGCAAGAAGACGATGCGGCAATTGGTGGAAAAAGAACTGAAAAAGAATCCTGTGGCAAATGCCAAAAAGACGGTTCTTCTCTATGCCGATGAATTTACAGACCAGCAAGAAGCCGAATTAGGACTGACCTTTGCCCGTCTGCTCCTCAGATTAGGTTATCAGGTAGTGATACCCAAGTTGTTGGAAAGTGGTCGTGCAGCGATTTCCAAAGGTTGCCTGAAACGAGCAAAACAAATTGCACAAGAGAACGTGCAACGTCTCTCCACTCTCCACTCTCCTCTCTCCACTCTCCACTCTCCACTCATCGGCATTGAACCGTCGGCCATTCTGACCTTTCGCGACGAATATCCCGACTTGGTGCCTGCCAAACAAAGAGCAAAAGCAATTGAATTAGGGAGAAATTGCCTGCTCTACGACGAATTCCTGAAACAGGAGATTGACTTGGGAAATATCCAGCCAAAAGATTTCCAGGCAGACCCAATGGAAATCTGGCTCCACGGACACTGCCACCAAAAAGCCTTGGTTGGCATAGAAAAAACTGCTGAAACACTTCAATACCTCCTGAAAGGGGCCACCGTCCATAAGATTCCGAGCGGATGTTGCGGCATGGCAGGGTCTTTTGGCTACGAGAAGGAACATTACAAGACATCATTGGAAATTGGTGAGATGGTGCTTTTCCCAACCATTAGGAAAGTTGAAAGCGAAAAACTGAATCACGGGAATGCCATACCTACATTCGTTACCGCCCCAGGCATATCATGCCGCCAACAGATTCTCGACGGCACGGGTGTAAAGGCAGTGCATCCAATAGAGATTCTCTACAGGTTCCTAAAGACAGACTAATTCATTAAATCAAATACTTTATACTATTAACGTATGGAAAAGAAAAATTTTGCTCTTATTGGTGCAGCGGGTTACATTGCCCCACGACATATCAAGGCCATCGCCGATACGGGCAACAATTTGATGGCTGCTTACGACAAGTTTGACAGTGTAGGACGTTTGGACAGTTCGTTCCCCGACTGTGAATTCTTCACAGAAAACGAACAATTCGACCGTTTCTGCTCAAAGCAGATGCGCAAAGCCAATCCCCTGCACTTCACTTCCATCTGTACCCCCAATTACACCCACGATGCCTTCATCCGCTACGGCCTCCGCTTAGGCACTGATGTCATCTGTGAGAAGCCGTTGGTGCTCAACCCCTGGAACATTGACAACCTCGTGGAAATGGAGAACGAGACAGGTCACAAGGCCTACACCATCCTTCAGCTGCGCCTCCACGATGCGATCGTAGCATTGAAAAAGAAAGTTGACGAAGGCCCACAAGACAAGATTCATGATGTAGATCTGACCTATATCACCTCGCGCGGCAAGTGGTACTATATTTCATGGAAGGGCGATATTCGCAAGAGCGGTGGTGTAGCCACCAACATTGGTGTCCACTTCTACGACATGTTACAGTGGGTGTTCGGTCCCGTGAAGCGTAATGTGGTGCATGTAATGAGCTTCGACCGTGTGTCTGGCTATCTGGAATTGGAGAAAGCCCGCGTCCGTTACTTCCTGAGCATCAATGCCGATTGTCTGCCCGCCAATGCCGTTCAGGGCGAGAAACGCACCTATCGTACACTGAATATCGACGGCGACGAGTTTGAGTTCAGCGTGGGCTTCACAGAGCTGCACACCAAGAGCTACGAAAAGATTCTGGCCGGCGAAGGTTTCCGTATCAGCGAGGCCCGTCCCAGCATCGAAATAGTGAGCGACATCCGCAACGCTTCCCCCATTGGTCTGAAGGGTGACTACCATCCTTTAGCCAAGATGCCGTTAGCTGCACATCCCTTCGGATGGGACGATAAGAGGTAATTGATAATTAAGAGGAGATAGAATATGTCTTACACACCGAATAGCGGACGAATGCTCAAGAATACCGTCATCCTGTATGCCAGGATGGCACTGATGATGTGTATCAGCCTGTACACATCAAGGGTTGTGCTTCAAACGCTTGGCATGGAAGACTATGGTATCTATAATGTAGTTGGTGGAGTGGTCGTCATGTTTGGATTCCTAAACGATGGCATGACCGTCTCCACCCTTCGTTTTTTGACTTTCGAACTCGGACAAGGCAATCGAAAACGCCTAAACGAGATCTTTGTCACCAGTCTGCATATCCATCTCATTGTTTCGGCAGTGATTGTGTTATTGAGCGAGACTGTCGGACTATGGTTTATGATGGAGAAGCTGGTAATCCCAGCGGAGCGCATGACTGCAGCCCAATGGTGCTATCAACTAAGTATCTTTACGGCTGTCGTGAACATCATGAGCTATCCCTACAATGCTGCCATCATCGCTCACGAGAAGATGTCAGCGTTTGCCTACATCTCACTATTGGATGCCATCTTGAAACTGCTGTTGGTCTATCTGCTATTAGTGTTTAGTATGGACCGACTGATACTTTATGCCGTGTTATTTGCAGCAGAAAAGTTACTCATCCGTATGGTCTACAACGTGTATTGTACCCGTCATTTCGAAGAATGTCACTATCGATGGATTTACAACAAGGCATTATTCCGCCAGATGTTCTCATTTGCAGGTTGGAGTATGTGGGGCAATCTGGCTTGTATTGGCTTTACGCAAGGACTGAACATGCTACTGAATGTTTTCTTTGGACCTGTTGTCAATGCCGCACGTGCAGTGGCTGTCCAAGTGCAAAGTGCAATCAGTCAAGTCGCCAGTAATTTCCAAATGGCTATCAATCCGCAAATCACAAAAACCCATGCTTCAGGGCAGGCAGACGAAACCCATTCCCTTATCTTCCGAAGTACACGTTTTACTTTTTGTCTGTTGCTGATAATGTGCCTACCCATCATGGTAGAGGCTCCATTATTGTTGGAACTATGGCTCGGCGAGGTTCCTCCCTATGCGGTAGAGCTTCTGATTTTATTGCTGATGATTATGTTGGTAGAACAAACGACGAATCCATTGGCAACGGCAGTAATGGCAACGGGAAACATCAAGAAGTACGAGCTTGTCAACGGAACACTGATGATGATGATTGTACCAATATCCTATTGTGTGCTGCATTATGGCGGAGCGCCCTGGACGGTATATGTTGTTTACCTGTCAATCGCCATAATCGCAAGTGTGGTGAGATTTCTTATTACTGCATCCCTTATCAATATAAATATAAAAGAGTATCTTAAAAAAGCTCTAAGCAAGTGTTTCTTGGTACTGACACTATCATCTATAACACCGTTGGCATTCATGCTGCTGGCATATTCTGGAATTGTTGTAGGATTATTCACGTTTGGGATTACACTACTTTCTACATGCATCGTAAGCTATGCTATAGGACTTGACACGGAGGAACGTGCCATGATTCGTTCTAAATTATCAAAAATAATAAGATGAATATAAAAACCTGGACATCACCCATTACCAAACAATGGCCAATATTCCTGTCATGGATTATACTGGTCGGTTGGTTCTCGATATTACACTATCCGATTCCCAGATGGCCAATCATCTGTTTACACGCCTATTTGGCTGCCTTGTTGGCCTTCAAAAAGCCATTGAAGGTGCTCGTTTATTTTACGGCATTCTCCTTGTACGCTTTACAGGCTTTCCTCGTATGGGCTTATAAGCTAAGTATATCGCCAACGGTACTTACTCTTGTTGCAGAAACGTCTCCTCGTGAAAGTTGTGAGTTCTTTTCACAGGTCTTGACAATGCCAGCTTTTTGGAAAACTCTTGGTTTTGGGCTCTTCTTGCTCTGTCTTGTTGTGCTGGCCGAAAAGAATCGAGAGAAGGTGACACGCATACTTGCAAAGATGCGGTGGCTAAGTGTTATTTTCGCTATCATGATTATCGGTGGTATTGCATATAGTTACATATATGTAAGCCTTTTCCAATGCAAGAATCTTGACGATGTGGCGGCTTGGAGCAATAATGACCATTATCCCAATGACAATATGACGCGGATGATTGTGACACTTTATGACATCTATTTGAGCCAAGAAGAGATGAAGGATGTGATGGAAGTGGTACAGAATACAGAACGTGTTGTCCCTACAAGCCAGGACTCTGTTAACATTATCTTGGTTATTGGCGAATCCTACATACGCCAACACACACCAATCTATGGCTATCCTCTCCAGACCACGCCCTTCATGAGCCATGAACAACAAGAAGGAAGACTGATTGCATTCACGGATGCAGTCTCTCCATATAAGTTCACAACAGAAGTCGTGCGTAACATGATAAGCTGTAATTCGTTGGGCAATGGAGAAAAATGGTCGCAGAAGCCTCCTCTCACTGCAGTGTTCCGTAGAGCGGGATTCTACGTCAGTATGTATGACAATCAACGCACTTATGGACAATCAAACACATTTGCCTTTGCCTTGAACACATACCTTTTCCATCCACAGGTAATCGAGGTTTGCTATGATGAAGTGAATGAAGAATCCTTTGATTATGATTTGCAGATAGTAGACGAATATGCCAATAAAGACAGAGAGCCTGTCCCTCACGAATTGACAGTGTTTCACTTAATGGGACAACATTTTGAAGCTGTCAGACGATACCCATCAGAATACAGTTATTTCACAGCAGACAGTCTTGCATGGCGTAAAGAAGATTGGCTCTCTCAGAACAAACGTCAGTTAATTGCCGAATATGATAATGCCACAAGATACAATGACCTCGTGATTCAGCGCATCACTGAATTGTTTCAGGACAAGGCAACAATTCTAATCTATGTATCTGACCACGGAGAAGAAATCTATGACTATCGGGATATACAGGGACGTGTCGGAGGCGATGACCTTTGTAAAGAATTAGAATATCAGTATGCCGTTCCGATGGTAGTATGGTGGAATGACCGTTATTCTTATAAGCATCCTGATATTGTCGAGTCTCTGCAAAAAGCCAAGAATCGTCCGTTTATGATTAGTGACATTTACCAGATGCTCTTTCACATAGGAGGTCTCACCCAGTCGTCATACTATCAGGCATGTAATGACGTGCTTAACGATGATTATAAATGCTCACCCCGCATTGTCGGAGAACAATGGAACTACGATGAGATCATTGGGAAGAATGATGGAATGGCAAAGGAGTGACTGTCAATTGCATAGGGATTATACAGAACGGTTCCACCTATAATATTATCAATTATTTACCTTGAAGATATGAAATTCATTACAGTATTCACCCCAACCTATAATAGGGCATACACCTTGCATGCTCTATATAACAGTCTTCAAAGGCAGGCTGATCGCGATTTCGAATGGCTGATTGTTGACGATGGCTCTACGGACAACACGAAAGAACTTGTCAGTCAATGGGAACAAGAGGGAAAAGTGCCCATCAGATATATTTATCAGGAAAATGCAGGTAAAATGCGTGCCCATAATCATGGGGTACGGCTGACAGATTCCGAACTATTTGTATGCATCGACTCAGATGATTACCTGACTGACGAGGCCATAGCAGACATACATGAGGCATGGCAGAAACGGGAAGGGGATGTTTGTGGCATCATTGCCCACCGTGCTTTTGTGAACAAAGCAGAAAATAAAATGAGGATTAACACATTTCCGATAAAAGGCCCCACCACGCTTTCTGCTCTCTATAATGCCGGATATGTAGGCGACACGACTCTCGTTTTCCGCACGGATATACTGAAGCAGTATCCATTCCCGGAGATAGAAGGTGAAAAGTTTATTACGGAAGCCATTTCCTATAACCTTATAGACCTCCATCATCAATACATGTTGCTTGACAAAGCTCCAACCATCTGTGAATACTTGGCTGATGGCTACTCATTCAATGAAGCCAAGACACAACTACAAAATCCCAAAGGATGGTCTCTCTATTATAACCAACGGGCACGCTACTATTCGCCGACTCTGAAAAAGAAGATTGTCAATACAATGTTATACATCATGTATGCACGCTTGGCCAATGCCCATAACATCTACGACCAGTCTTCAACAAAAGGTCTGCTGTTTGTGCTTTCATGGCTATACTATATCATAAAGGGAAAAAAGATTATCAATAACCTAAAAAAAGCATGTCGATGAACGGAAATCAGTCAAAAACCATACCTCATGTCATCCATTATTGCTGGTTTGGCGGCAATCCATTGCCAGAATTGGCAAAAAAATGTATAGCATCCTGGAAAAAGTTCCTTCCTGATTATGAGATTAAGGAATGGAATGAGGAGAACTTTAATGTCAATCAAACAGTTTATAGCAGAGAAGCCTATCAACTGAAGAAATATGCCCATGTGAGCGATTATGCTCGTTTTTGGATACTCTATCATTATGGAGGTGTCTATTTTGATACCGACGTAGAGGTCATCCGTCCGTTAGATGACATTCTTGCCAAAGGAACCTTCATGGGATTTGAATGTCCGGAAGGTACGCATGAAGACAACCCTAATGGGAACATGGCTGCCGGTTTGGGGATGGGAGTCTATCCCGGACATCCCTTCTTCGGACAGATGGTCGACTATTATGAACATATCCATTTCATCAGGTGGAATGGTAAAAGCACAGGCAACGTCACCCCACATGCTACCAGTCTATTGGACTATGACCACAAGCAGGTGCTTGCCGGTGGCATTGTCAGCGTAAGCGGCCTCTTGATTTATCCCGAAGACTACTTCTGCCCGTTAAATTACAACACAAAAAAACTGACTATCACTGAGAATACACGAACCATCCATCACTACATGGCATCCTGCCATATTTCCGGTGGCAGATGGCAGATTATCCTTGAACGGATAAGATTCATTCTTGCCCGTTTGCAATGTATGATGAAACACTACTAATAATATGAAACATTTTGCATTACTTTTTGGAGTCATCCTATTCATATTCTTCAGCTGTAGCAAGGAAGAAGCTTCAGAACTTGAACGTACGACTGCTGCATTCGCTGACAGTCTGGGGACTGACATCAGTGCCTTGCAATGGTGGAAAACAACCGTAAACCTGGAAATAGACATTGTTACCGATAAACCAGTGAAACTGTGGCTATTGTCAACGGAAGACCATGCCGTACTGTATGACTATAAAGAGGTACAGGAAAGCGATACCGTATTCATGACAGCTCCGCAAGGACAAGGCAACAATTTTTACATCACTTACCAATATAATAATATATATTCTACGATTGAGATAACACTCTCCGGTAAGCCAGATGAAGTTATTTCCATTGACACTCGACAGCAGAACAATATGATCAGACGCAGAGCACCTAAAGAGTCGCTGTCTGGTATGAGTATCGATGGCAAACCATCATATTACGAGTTCGAAATGAATCAGTTGTTTGAGTTTTTCAATATGATGAATATTTCGAGAATCAGTACTAACGCTAAAGAATTAGGGTTGAACTGTAATTACGAATTGGTGTCTAACGGTTCTTTCACGATTACATGGGTCAATGGCTATGAATCAGACCAAAGTTCACGCATCTTAGGTTACTATTACCACTCGCCTGGCACGTATGAAGACATCAAGTACGTGGACCTGTCCGAAACCCATAAATGGGACTATATTGACGGTCTGGCTAAAGTACAATATAAGTTCAGTAAGGAAATTGTCAGAGATGAACATACCTTCAAGTCTAACACATGGTATGATGCCAACTTTGATCTCAACGACAGATATGGTTCCACCTATTCTTCTAATATGGACCGTATCGGTGACGATGCCTACAACATGCAAGCGGTGTTTAATGAATACGGTTCTTTTATTTCAGCATTAAGAGGTATTTCGTTCGATATTGACGTAGATCCGGGAATGCATATCGGATTCTACCTCCGTTCTGACGAAGAGCCCTATCCTCAGCAATATCTGCGTCTCAAGCAGAAAGGTGTCGAACCGTACTCCAAGCACCAATACAATTTCATGGGTTGCTGTTTCTCGGCAGAAGCGCTGAACATAGACGGCAAACACCGCAGCTTTATCATGGATAATGAGGAAGTCATTTGGATGGGCATGGAAGATATTGTTGAAGGCGGTGACCTTGACTGTAACGACGTTATCTTCGGCGTGGTATCCAAAGTGGGTATTGACTATATGCCCGATATTATAACGCCATCCTTTTTTACAATAGGTGAATATTCTATATTCCCTTGGACTATCGCATACGAAGATGTGAACCGGGATGCAGACTTTGATTTCAACGATGCTGTCATCAAACTGATCCCTGACTATGAAAAGGAACTGTGTTGTGTCACGGTGATGGCCGCTGGCTCTACTACTCGCATGCGCCTGCACTATGACGGTCCAGACGGTGACCAAGACCTCGGTGAGATTCACGAAATTCTTGGCCAAAGCGACTATCAGAAGACCATCAATACCGAGGCATCGCTTGCCTCCTCACCCTTCGTACAGAAGGACTGTGTACCCTGGCCCAAAGACTATACCATGGCCAATGATGCCAAACGTTTCTATATAGAAATACAGCGCGGCACCTGTGAAGACTGTACCGATGTCATTACATTAGCTACCGAACCTGGACAGATGCCCGAGGCACTGCTTGTGGCCGGCGAATGGAAATGGCCTAAAGAAGGTACGAATATCATATCGTCGTATAGCGATTTCCCTAAATGGGCTAAGGACGTGACCCGTACACGCTTCTGGGATTGGTATCAGTCAGCGAGGTCAGAAACGATTGTTTCATATTAAGTGAAAGAGTAAAAATGAGAATACTATTGACAGGGGTTCTTTGGCTATGTGCCTTGGCCATTCAGGCACAAGCCAAAACGGACAACACCGTATCACTCAAAGACCCTCTATATCTACAATTATATGGCGGCATCAACAAGTCGGCCAACGAGAATCTGCCCTGGAGTGAATCTACGTCATATCCTTTTTCGTATGGAGCGTTCATAGGCATTGGAAGCGAGTTCTCTTCTCTGTTAGGTTGGCGTGCAGCCTTGCGCTTCAATCATAACAAGAGCCGCAATGTGCAAGAGTGCGAATCGGACGAGCCGTGGGGATGGAACAATACGGGACTGTTCGTTGACGGTACATTCGATGTCAGCGATATTTTTCGGAAAAAAGAACGAACTAAGACCCCTTTGTTCAATGTGAAAGCATTTGCCGGCATCGGTGCGGCCTATACCTATAGTTTCGATCAGGTGCCTTTGTCCTACACAGAGCCATACTCACGTTCCAGCAAACTGCTGCCTGCCGTGCGTGCGGGTGTCACCGCCACCATGCAGATAGCAAAACGATGGCGCATTGGTGCTGAACTGAGCCATAACCTATACGAAGACCATTTCAACGGTGTAGCCGCCGCATCGCCCATTGATGCGCGCACCAATCTGAAAATCGGATTGACCTATCTGTTCGTGAAATACGAACGGGCCAAGAAGCCTGTGCTGCGCAAGAACAGACTCAGACAGTGTCCGCCACTGCCATTGCTTGCACCGAAGCCCGAGGATACCAAACTCCGCAAGATTCAGGGACATGCCTTCCTCGATTTCCCCGTGAACGAAACCATCATCTATCCCAAATACCGCAAGAATCCTGATGAGCTGGCCCGAATCCATAAGTCGGTTGACAGTGCATTGTTCGACAAGTCAATCGTTATCACGAAGATTTCCCTCCATGGATATGCCTCACCCGAAAGTCCTTGGAGCAATAATGTCCGTCTGGCTAAGGGACGTACCGAGGAATTGAAGAGCCACCTCATGAATAAGTATAACTTCGACACAAAGGTGTTCAGTACTGAATATACACCTGAAGACTGGGGCAACCTGCGCGACTTCTTGGCTGGTAACCGTGAGCGTAAGGTGAAAGACAACTTCTGGTACGACAACCAAGCCTACGTCGAAACGCCCGAAACGCCCGAAATCGTGCTCAATTACAGCAACGAACTCATCCGTGTCATTGATATGGACATGGAGCCAGATGCCAAGGAAGAAGTGTTGAAGAAAGTGGGAGGCGGACAGCCTTACCGCTGGCTGCTGAAGCATGTCTATCCCGGCCTGCGCCACACCGACTACATCATTGAATATGAGGTAAAGCCATACCCTGTACCAAAGAGCCGTCAGCTTATCTATACTCACCCAGAGGCTCTGAGTTTGGAAGAGATGTATAAGGTAGCCATCAGTTACGAAGAAGGTTCAGACAGCTGGCTCGATGCACTGATTATCGCCGCCGGTCAGTATCCCGACGACGAGACGGCCAACTATAATGCCGCCTGCGGCTGTGCGATGAAAAAACGCCTTAAAGATGCCAAGAAGTATCTCCAAAAAGCAGGTCATAACGAGCATACGACTTATCTGACCCAGGTCATACTGGCCATGGAAGGCGAAGTGAACTGGAAGATGGAGAATGGCAAATTGATTATATTAGAATAAAAAAGCAGAAAAAAATGAAGAACGCTATATTCAAGTTCATCAGGTACACAGGAATGCCCCTGCTGTTCCGTGAATGGGTGCAGCGACGCAAAATAACGATTCTCCTGTTTCATGACATGAATGCTGAGAATGCAGGTTGGGCATTTGCCTGGCTTAAACAGCACTATAACCTTATCGGTCTTCAGGATTATCTGAAGGCAGTACAGTTGGGCAGCCGCCTGCCGAAGAAAGCTGCCATCATCACTTTCGACGACGGACATGCCGGCAACTATGAGTTGCTGCCCATTATCAAGCAGTTGCAGATACCCATTACCATCTTCCTGTGTTCCGACATCGTGGGAACACATCGTCACTTCTGGTTCAAACATAATAAAGAATTGCACCAGAATCATGGACACTTGAAGAAAATATCGAATGATGGCAGGCTGGAAGCTCTCAAACCATACGGTTTTGAACAAACACAGGAGTATGACGACCTTCAGGCATTGACCCATGAGCAGATAGAAGAGATGCGCCCTTGGGTGGATTTCCAGTCGCACACCTGTTTCCATCCCTGTCTGCCACAATGTGACGATGAAACAGCCCAAAAAGAGTTGTCCCTTTCCAAACAACATTTGGAGCAAGACTATGCTCTTGAAATCAACACCATTTCATATCCCAATGGTGACTACACAGAGCGTGAAATCCGTTTGTCACAAGAAGCTGGCTACACCTGCGGCATCACCGTAGATCCCGGCTATAACGATATGCATACAGACCCGTTCCGCCTGAAACGCATTTCTGTAAATGATGCCCGCACGAAGGATGAATTGATCGTGAAAGCCAGCGGCTGTTTTGCCCTCATGAAACGACTGTTTCGCCAAACCAAAACTAAGCACGAATCATCAAAAAAACTATAATAACAAATACAATTATGAACTCTATTCAATCAACAAAAATCTGTGTGATTGGCCTCGGCTACGTAGGTCTGCCGTTGGCCCGTTTGTTCTCAACAAAGTATCCCACTGTCGGTTTCGACATGAATCAGCGCCGCGTCGATGCGCTCATGAAAGGTCACGACGACACGTTGGAAGTGTCGGATGAACTGCTACAGGATGCCATCAACAACCACGGTTTCAAGTGTACCACAAATCTGGAAGAAATTCGCGACTGCAACTTCTATGTCGTCGCAGTCCCCACCCCGGTGGATAGTGACAACAATCCCGATCTCACCCCGTTAGTAGGTGCCAGCACCACCGTGGGCAAGGTCATTGGCAAGGACGATGTCGTGGTATATGAGTCTACCGTTTACCCCGGCGTTACCGAAGACGAGTGTATCCCCATCGTGGAGAAAGTCAGTGGTCTGAAAATGAATGTCGACTTCTATGGCGGTTACTCGCCTGAACGCATCAATCCCGGTGACAAGTTGCACACTGTGGAGAAGATCAAGAAGGTCACCAGTGGCAGTACCCCTGAGATTGGCAAGTATATCAATGAGGTGTACAGTAGCGTGATTACAGCAGGAACCCACCTCGCACCCAGCATCAAGGTTGCCGAGGCTGCCAAGGTCATTGAGAACAGTCAGCGCGACATCAACATTGCTTTCGTCAACGAGCTTTCCAAGATTTTCCAGAGAATGGGCATTGACACGCTCGACGTGCTGGAAGCTGCTGGCACGAAGTGGAACTTTCTGCCTTTCCGTCCAGGACTTGTGGGCGGCCACTGTATCGGTGTCGACCCCTACTATTTGGCAAAGTGCGCCCAGCGTTATGGCTACCACCCCACCATTATTCTTGCCGGTCGTCGCATGAACGACGGTATGGGCGAGTATGTGGCTAATCAAGTCGTCAAGCTGATGATCAAGAAAGGCATCCAGGTGGTCGACTCCGAAATCCTGATTCTCGGCTTTACCTTCAAGGAGAACTGTCCTGACGTGCGCAACACCAAGGTCATCGACATCTACAAGGCATTGAGGGAGTACAACCTCAACATCACCGTCTATGACCCCTGGGCCAATCCGGTTGCTGTCGAGCATGAGTATGGAATCAAAGTGGTGAACGAACTGCCTTCACATAAGTTCGATGCCTCCATTAGTGCCGTTGCCCACAAAGAGTTCCTCAATCTGGACATCAGGTCGCTGCTCAAGGAAAAAGGAGTCGTATATGATGTGAAGGGCATTCTGCCCCGTGACATCATCGACGGAAGACTATAAAAGAAACCGGCAAAATGTAATCTGCCAACAAAGGAATCGTTAGCAACACATTCCTGTAAACATTAGGCGAGGCCGTCATTGATACCGAATGACGGCCTCGTTTTTATTACTTCCGTTTGACAACAGAACAAAAAAACAGCTTTTTGTTTTGTATTGTCCTTGCTTATTCGTACCTTTGCACGCAAGCTATAAGTTTTAACCAACAACAACTAAGCTTTATGATTTGGAATCCCAGCATTGAATGCATGGACCGCGAACAACTTCGCGAGATTCAGAGCCGCCGTCTGGTCAAGATGGCGGAGTACGTGTATCACAACACCCCCTTCTACCGCAAGAAGTTTCAGGAGATGGGGCTGGAACCGGGCGACATCCGTTCCATTGACGACATCGTGAAACTTCCGTTTACCAACAAACTCGACCTGCGCGACAACTACCCCTTCGGACTGGCAGCCGTTCCGATGAGCCAGATAGTGCGCATCCACGCTTCGAGTGGCACTACGGGCAAACCCGTGGTGGTGCTCTATACACGAAAAGACCTTGCCATGTGGGCCGAGGCCATTTCGCGTGCCTTTACTGCCTACGGTGCCACGAAAGACGACATTTTCCAGGTGGCCTACGGCTACGGCTTGTTCACTGGCGGATTAGGTGCCCACGACGGTGCAACAAACATCGGTGCCAGTGTCATCCCCATCAGCAGCGGCAATACACAGAAGCAGATTACACTGATGCACGACTTCGGCTCCACCATTCTCTGTTGCACCCCCAGTTATGGTCTGTTCCTCGGTGAAGCCTTGAACGAGTGTGAATGGAAGCGCGACGAGTTCAAACTACGTGTAGGTGCCTTCGGTGCTGAGCCTTGGACGGAAGAGATGCGTGTCAAACTGGAGGAGAGCTTAGGCATCAAGGCATACGACATCTACGGTCTTTCTGAAATTGCCGGCCCCGGCGTGGGCTATGAATGCGAATGCCAGCACGGCACTCACCTGAACGAAGACTATTTCTATCCCGAGATACTTGATCCAAATACGGGCGAGCCGTTGCCTGAAGGCACACTGGGCGAACTGACCTTCACCCACCTGACGAAAGAGGGCATGCCCCTACTGCGCTATCGCACCCACGACCTTACCGCCCTGCACTATGACAAATGTTCGTGCGGACGCACATTGGTGCGCATGGATCGCATCTTGGGCCGCTGCGACGATATGCTCATCATCCGTGGCGTGAACGTGTTCCCGTCACAAATAGAGGCCGTCATTTTGAGTCTGCCCGAATTCGAGCCCCACTTCATGCTCACCGTAGACCGTGTGAACAATACCGACACTTCTGAACTGCGTGTTGAAGTGAAAGAAGAGTTCTTTACCGATGAGATGAGCCAGATGATTGGTCTTCAGAAGAAGCTGGAAGCTGAGTTGCGTTCTGTCATCGGGTTAGGCTTCAAAGTGAAACTGGCCGAGCCGAAGAGCATTGAGCGCAGCGAGGGAAAGGCCAAGCGAGTGATTGACAAGAGAAAATTTCAATAAAATTCTAATATTATGTTAGCAAAGCAATTATCTATTTTCCTTGAGAACAAGAAGGGCCGCCTGAACGAGGTGACCGACATCTTAGGCCGTGCAAACATCAATCTTTCGGCCATGAGTATTGCCGAGAACAGTGATTTCGGCATCCTACGCTGCATCGTAAGCGATCCTGAAAAGGCGTATGAGGTGTTGCGCGAGAACCACTTCGCTGTAAAGATTACCGATGTCATCGGATTCCAGTGTCCCAACACCAGCGGCTCGTTAGCAGTCGTTCTGAAAAAACTTTCCGAGAAAGGGGTCTTCATTGAGTATATGTACTCATTTGCCAACGGTGACCATGCCACTGTAGTCATCCGTCCTACCGACCTCGCAGAATGCGACCGCATTCTCTCCGACATGAAGGTGGAGCTGATGGCCGCCAACGACCTCTACAAGCTGTAAAGACAGTTTATATTGAATCACGTCGTGTTTCGTATTGAATCACGTCGTGATTTGTATTGAATGACACCATGGTTTGTATTGAATGGTATCGTCATCCATATTTAATGAGGGCATCATTCAATACAAACGACACGAAGGGCGAAACAAGAAAAGATCTGCTCCATCTGCTTCCATCTGTCACCGTTATAACTTACTGATAGTCAACGTAGTGGCAGATAAAGCAGATGGAGCAGTGTTTTGAAACTTTTCTGATAAGAAAGTGTCCGCTATCGCGTCGTTGACATCTTTACTGTCACAGGCCTCAAGCCTGGAGCTGTGGCCGTCAGCGTAACGGGGCCAGCTTCACGGGTAGAGCGCAGAATCACGGTACATGCGCCATTGAACAGCGAGCGGCGATTACCAGTCAGCATTTCATTGGAATTGATGTCACCATTCACCACACCCACAATACTGGCAGCTCCCTCAACATTGAAAGTAACCTCCTGATTGGCCATCGGAACACGACGGCCTTTTTTGTCGACAGCTACAATACGCACATGCTGCAAGTCCATGCCGTCGGCTTGCCATTCTTTTAGAGGAGAGTGGAGAGAGTTTAGAGGAGAGTGGAGAGTGGAGAGAGGAGAGAGGTCAGGCTCTGCTGTCAGTCTCACTGCCTCGCCCGTGGTCTCTATCTGATGGCGGGCCACTTCCTTGCCTCCCATACGGGCGACAGCCACCAGCTTACCCGACTTATACTCGATGTCGTTCCAGCGAATCTGATTGCGCATCTTGGCATTCTTCAGGTCATTCTGCTTCTTGCCCAGGCTTTTGCCGTTGAGCAGCAGTTCCACCTCCTCGGCATTGGTATAGGTAATGAGCTGCAACTTCTGTCCCTCTACCCTATTCCAATGATCGCTCATGCCGTCGTTGCCAGTCTGCACGCCGTTCCACATCTGGTCGCCCTTCTTGTCGATCACAGCGATATGCACCACCGGCTCATCGGGTTTGAAGAACGATTTCATATAATAAGCTTTTGGCTTGGTCTCAAGGTCAAGTGTAAAGACACCCTGGCTCCAGCCCTTGGCCGGCCAGCCTTGACTCTCGCCTAAATAGTCGATGGCTCCCCAGTAAGCCAATCCAATGACCTTGTCGAGTTCCATCTCAAAGAAGTTCTGTCCCATAGCGGCCACGGATGCCTCGCTCTGGTAGAACTTCATCCACGGGAAGCGGCGACCATCGCCGGGAAAGTACATATACCTATAATTATATGACTGCACATCCGTGACCATTGCCAAGTCGCAAGGCAGCGAATCGGTCTCCCAATTTCGGTAACGGGGATGCATGGCCACGGTGACCAGTCGCGTGCTGTCATAGCGAGACACTAACGGACGCATCAGCCTGTACATCGTCACGCCGAAGTCATTGAAAGGTTGGTTAGGATCCTGTTGCAACTCATTGCCCAAACTCCACATCACCACCGAGGGTGAATTACGATCACGCTTCACCCATTCGGGTATATCCTTCTGCCACAGCTGAGTGAAATCCACCCGTCCACCCGTATGCTGGCGCGTCCACTTGTCATAGAGTTCGTCGACAACAAGCATACCATATTGGTCACAAAGCTCAATGAACTCACGACTGTAGGGATTATGGGAAGTTCGGATATGGTTGATGCCGAACTGTTTCATCAACTGTATGCGTTTCTCAATGGCACGCGGATAGGCCGCTGCGCCTAATGCACCTAAAGAATGGTGATTGGCATAGCCTTGAAGCAGCACCTTCTTGCCATTCAGCAGCAATCCCTTGCCTGCGACAATCTCCACCGTTCGAATGCCAAACTTCGTTGTGGCGACATCAGCCACCGTACCATTCTCCCGATAGAGTGTCACCCGTGCGGTATAGAGGTTCGGATGTTCCGTGTCCCACAGACGGGCATCGGGAATCTCTATCTCAGGCAATCGGTTCTCACAGACACGTGAGGGCGTATTTCGCTTCACCTCAGCCTTGCCTTCATATACCGCCTTTCCGTCTGGATCGGTAATCGCCACATCTACAGGCAGTGTTTTCTCACGACCACGGAAAGCCACCTCAACAGAGATATTCACATACCGACAATCGCGTGTGGTCACATAGAGCGGATGGCGCTCGAAGCAGACATCCTTTGAAGTGGCCACCAATCTTACGCTGCGGAACAGTCCGCCGCCCGTGTACCAACGCGAGTTACCCGGCTCTCGGGTGTCGGCCATCACGGCAATCACATTCTCCTGTCCAGGCTTCAACTTGTCGGTCACGTCAATCTCAAAGCCCACATAGCCATAATCGGTTCCGCCAATACGCTCACCGTTCAGATAGACATCACCCGTGTACATGATGCCATCGAACTGCAACAGCAGGCGGCGACCTTTCAAAGAATCGGCAGGCGTGAGATGCAGACGATACCAGCCCTTGCCCATCTCCTTGAAGCCCCGGCTCGACAGGCGGCTCTTGATGTTGGCCGCAGGGTCGTTGTTGTCAGCCTTCTCGTCGGCAGCCGGAACCACCCACGGCTGTTCAATCTGAAAGTCGTGGGGTACGTCGACCTTACGCCAATCACTGTCATCAAAATCACGCTGTTCGGCATTCTGCACATCACCATTATGAAAACGCCAACCAAAATTCAGGCTTTGTATGACACGCTGCTGGGCTTGCATCACACAGATGCCCACCAGTGTCAACAAGACCCATAAAAAAGTCCTTTTCATTTGTTTAAAAGTAGTTTAGTCGTTTTTAAGACTACAAAGATACAAAAAATCCCGAAAGAAGATGATTCTTTCGGGATTTTTCACCTTTTTTGATATTACTCAATGCACTTCATGATGTAGTCGACGGCACCGTTGACCCCGAACTTCTTCACGTTCAGACAGAGGTCGTAATTGCGTGCATCCTGCCACTCACTGCCCGTGAAGGTCTTCGTGTAAAGCTCACGCGAATAGTCGTTGTCAACAATCATGGCACCTGCATCGCTCTCAGAGATGTCATACTTACGGCCGATACGGCGTTTGCGGCAGTCGTCGTCAGCATGAATGAAAATCTTCAGGCTGTTGGGATGGTCGCGGAAGATATGGAAACCACAACGGCCAATGATCACGCACGACTCTTCCTTGGCAATCTTGCGGATTGTCTCAGCCTGTGCCTCGAAAAGCTGATGCGATGTTTCGTCTTGTTCCTGTCCGTTATACTCGGCTCCAGCCATGTATTGCCTATAGAAGTTGGTAAAGTCGTCACGCCAATGCGGATTGCGTGACTCAATTTTCTCTACGACATTCTCCAAGGCACAATAATGCCGCGCCACCTCATTCAATATCTGTTTGTCGAGTAGTTTTACATCGAGCCGACGTGCCAACTCGGCACCGATTTCATGACCGCCCGTACCAAACTGACGGCTAATCGTTATCACGAATTTATCCTCCTTATTCATAAGCTCATTAGGTTTAAAGGTTAGTACTCATGTTGCAAAGATACAAAAAACGGAGAAAAAAGCCAAATTTTCTGTAGTTTTTTTAAGTCTGCCGTATAATATCGATCAGACATTTTTCTCCCCAAGCTTCAACACACGCACTTCGCAATTCTGCATACGCTCCACTTCCTGCATAGTCAGACCGTAATGAACTGCCTGAATAGCCTTATTCATGATGCCATGCCCGACAGCCACAACCAGTTGACCGGGGTATGTCGTCTCAATATATTCAAGAAACTTACGGGCACGTTGTTGCAAAGCTGGGAGCGACTCTATATCGTCGGGCCACGGTTCTCCTTTCAATTCTGGAATATAACGGCCAGTAAAACTGCCCCAGTCGCGTTCACGCAGCAGAGGAGTGGTGGTCACAGGCTTGCCATGAGGCAATGCCAGTATGGTACAGGTGTCAATAGAACGCTTCAGATCGCTGGCCACAAAGGAGTCGATGCGTTCAGAAGCCAGACGTTCAGCCAGTCGGCGTGCCTGACATACGCCCTCTTCACTGAGCTGCCCCTGTGTCTGTCCCTGCATGATCTGACGGGCATTATCGACGGTCTCGCCATGGCGGACCAGATAGAGTATTGTCATACGTTTGCTATTTTTCAGATGCAAAAGTACAATTTTACAATAATAATTTGTAATTTTGCAACACAATAATGATGAAAACAATATGAAAATTCTACAAAGTTCTTTCTTCCGCGCCCTGACGGCCATTGTTGTGGGCGCACTGCTCATCAAATTTCCCGACAACACGGTGACATGGATTGTAGTGGCTATCGGTGCTTTGTTTGCACTTTCAGGCCTCATCTCCGTATTGACATATCTGAACGCCCGTCGTCATGTGAGCGAATACACGATTTATGATGCACAAGGCCGACAGGTTGCCGGACAGATGCCCATGTTCCCCATCGTGGGAATCGGCAGCATCATTCTCGGCACCATTTTAGCTACAATGCCCAACACATTTGTGAACGCCTTGATGTACATGATCGGAGCAGTGCTGATTCTGGGAGCTGTCAGCCAGTATTTGTCCATCATCAATGCGCGTCATTTCGGCACGGTTTCATTCTGGTTCTGGCTATGCCCGACACTGATTCTGCTGGCAGGCATTTACCTCATGGTCAAACCCATGGAACCACTCAGCATGGCAATGTACCTGTTAGGATGCCTGTCGTTGTTCTATGGAATCGTGGAGGCTGTCAACTCCCTGTTCTTCTATCTCAGCAAGCGCCGTTGGGAAAAAGAACAGGAAGAGATGAAGAATAGTATAGAGAACATTGAAGAGGTGGAAAGTGTAGAGAGTGTAGAAAATGAATCTACACTCCAGTAACAATACCCTCGATATAGGTTCTAAGAATTTGGATGCCGGTCTTGTTGTCGCCGCCTGAGGGGATAATGAGATCGGCAAATTTCTTGGTAGGCTCGATGAACTGTTCATGCATGGGCTTGAGCACCTTTTCATAGCGGTCGAGCACCATGGCCACAGTACGTCCGCGTTCCACCACATCACGACGGATGTTTCGGATGAGCCGTACATCGGCATCGGTATCAACAAAGATCTTCAAGTCCATCATGTCACGCAGTTTCTTGTAATGCAGTGTCATAATGCCTTCAAGGATGATGACGGGCTTGGGTTCTACGTGGACGGTCTCAGGCAGACGGTTGGAAAGCACATACGAGTAGGTGGGCTGCTCGATAGCTTCTCCCGACTTCAGTTTCTTGATGTGTTCGGTCAGCAGCTTCCAGTCGAAGGCATCAGGATGGTCGAAGTTGATAGCCTGACGTTCTTCGTCGGTCATGCCTGTGGTATCATTGTAATAGGAGTCCAAGGGCATCACGGCTGCACAATGTGGAGGCAGTGCTTTGGCAATTTTCTTTACGACGGTGGTCTTGCCGGAACCTGTTCCGCCTGCAATTCCGATAATGGTCATAGTTGAGTTAGGAATTAGGAGTTAGGAATTGGAATACTTGTTGATAGAACTCGGCCTTTCGCTCTATTGACATAGGAAAGGCACGCGACGAACTGGGCATGCGGTAGATGCGAAGCTGACGGCCTTCGAAATCAAGACCGATATACTCCCCCACCCTTGGCTCAGCCGCTCCGAACTGCCGACAGCAAAGCGTAGTGGCCAACTGACCGGCCGTGACGATTGTCTGGCACTGCGGCAACCGCCTAAGCATGGCCTTGATGTCAGTCTGCTCTACCACTTCCAGGTCTTTGTCACTGGCGGTGTTCTTGGTACGGATAATCCGGGTACAGGTGTCATAGAGGGCAATGCCTTTCTCAATAAGAAACGCCTTCAGCTCTTCCAGGCGATAGTGCTTGCCATCGCTGGCTATGAAATAGTCTTTATTGTTAAAGAAACAGAGTCCCACGATACGCCACATATCGTTGGTGAAGTTCGGATAGTAGAACTTCATCGACCAGCGTTTCTCCGAGGGCGGAAACGTGCCCAGCATCAGCACACGCGCCTGCTCCGGAAGGAACGGCTCAAACGGATGACTCTCACTTCTTTCCACCAGCTTCTTTCATCAGATAGACAATGGTCGGCAGGTGGTCACTGTAGCCATCAAGCCATGCGCCTCCAGCATGAGTGCGCTTCGTGTTCCCTTTATACTTTCCGTCTTTCTGGAACAAATAGTCGCGACGGAAAATCTCATGCTTTCTGAACTTCAGCGTATTGTAGTCATTGGCCCCCTCCTTGTGGAGCAAGTTGGGTGTCATCACAATCTGATCGAACAGATTCCAGGCACCATCATACATCAACGTACCCGTACCCTTCTTCACCAACGTGTTATACCAAGGGTTGTACATGTTTTTCGGCCCAACATCTTTAATCTCGGCCTTACAGCCCAGCTCGGTCGTCATGCTCTTGTTAGTCGGGTCGTCATTCATATCACCCATCACAAGCACCTTCACGTTGGGATCGTCCTTCAGCAGTGAGTCCTTCACAGCTCTCACCTGACGACCGGCAATCTCACGATAATAGGACGTTGCACCACGGCTGGGCCAGTGGCACACCACAATGGTCACATGCTCATTGTCTAACGTGCCGCTGACGGTCAGGAAACCGCGGGTTGCACGATCCTTGTCTTTCTCATCGGGATAGACGTATGGCACCAACTTCACGTTCCTCACCTTGAAGAAAGACGGATTGTAAAGCAAGGCGCAGTCAACACCTCGCTTGTCGGGACCTTCAATATGACAAAACTTGAAGTTGCGCTTTTTCAGAGGCTCCTGATTGCAGAGATCAGTGAGACATCTCGCATTCTCCACCTCTGACACACCAATAGCCACGCAACCGTATGGAATGATATCCGACCCCATCTCGGCCAACACGCGCGACATGTTCTTCAGCTTATGCGAATACTTTAGTCCAGTCCAGCGGTTACGTCCGTCAGGCAGATACTCATAGTCGTTCTTCCCTGCATCGTGACAGGTATCAAACAAGTTCTCAAGATTGTAAAACCCAATGGCATGGATATTAAATTTCTTTTCTTGTGCCTGCACTGCAGCCGTGCCAAACAAGAAAATGGCCAAGAATGTCAGTATTTTCTTCATATCGTTTTAGTTATTGATGCCGCAAAGTTACGAAAAAACAAGAGAAACGCAAAAGGAAAACTTATTTTTCTTTCATTTCCGAGTGCATAGACATTAAGACAGCGAAAAGGGGCATCCTCGATTCACATCGAAGATGCCCTTTACAATCATGTACTAAAAGCAAACAATAACCTAAAAAACAAATCTAAAAATTTATGGAACTTTCTTCTTTGTTGCGAAACGCCTTTCGCTTTGTTCACGATGCAAAGGTACGACATTTTTATATGCCATACACAATAGAAAACCCTAAAAGGTAGGAGAGTTTTCCCTAAACCTGTGGGGAAAATCCCCCTATCAAGTGAAGAGTGAAAAGTGAAGAATTACATGAAAAGACGTTCGAGCAAAGGGATTACGATACGACCACGATGCAATTCTACCAGTCCTTTCTGCTGCATTTCGTTGAGTACCCGACTGACATCAAGCCGACTGTCATTGACCTCTGTACCAAGCTGTTTCATCAAGATACGCAACTCTTTCCGACCCGCTGGATAGACGGAATGATCGACGAAGAAACGGACCAAACGGTCACTCAGTGTCTGGGGCGCACGCCGCCAAAGACGATGACCGCGCTGTTGGCCCAGCGAAGCCAACAGGTTGAGATAGTTGAGCCGGAAAATGAAAATCTCATCGAACAGACGAAGCACTTCATCTTTCGACAGAACAATAAAATGGCATTCTGTGAGGGTACGGACTGTCTGCGTATAGCGTAGTGAGAGGCCAAACAGCACTTCGGGCTGCAACTGCCAGGGAGCCTGCAACTGCTCTATCATGCAATAGCTATGGTCGTCGGGCCGACTTTCTATCTGTAGAGTGCCTTTTACCAAGAAAAAGAGCTGGCTACAAGCTTGTCCCTCGCTCACCACCACGCGGTCAGCCGCCTGCTTGTAGAAGCCAAAGCGCGTGTTTCCAGCCATCTGTAGCAGTTCGGAACGGCCAAGTCCTTGAAACAAAGGGAACTGCAACAGCTGACCATAGAACGGTGAAAGGCCAGACGATGCCGTATGGTTGGAATGAGGCTCACTCATTGATCTTATCTTTTAGCGAGGGTGAGTACCAAACGGCAAGCTGCCCTTGCATATCATCATAGATAAGATAAGCCATCAGTTCCGAATGTTCCTCCAGCACCTCCTTGGCTCTCTCGATGCCCATCACCATAAAGGAAGTGGCGTATGCATCCGCCAACGAACAAGTGGGGGCCAACACCGTGGCCGAAAGGAGCGTGTGCTGAACGGGGTAGCCGCTCTTGGGGTCAATGGTATGGGCATACCTGCGGCCTCCTTGATAATAGAAGTTACGATAGTTGCCGCTGGTGGCCATGGCGCGGTCAGTGACATTGAGGATTGTCTGCAATTCTTGTTTGGTGGGCAAACTATCCTCCGATGGCTTGGTGACACCTATACGCCAAGGCAAGCGCATCGGACTAATGCCCTGCGTGACGACCTCACCGCCAATCTCAACCATGAAATTGCCAATCTTGTGACGACGAAACAGACGGGCGATGCAATCGGAACCATAGCCCTTGGCAATCGCACTGAAATCGAGCATCACACGGGCATCCGACTTATGTATGACGGAACGGGCTTCATCGAAGGTGATGCGATGCATGCCGATAATCCGACGCAGACTATCCACCTGAGCGGCAGATGGCATCTTTTCTTTCTTGAATCCGAATCCCCATGCATTTACCAACGGGGCCACGGTAATATCGAAAGCCCCTTCAGTATCTTTGTTCACCTTCACGGTCTGCTGGTAGACTTCCTGAAACATCTGGCTGAGTTTCGGCTCCTCCCCACGATTGATACGACTGACTGTTGAATGCTCGTTGAACATGGAGAACTCGTCATCGACCTCTTTTAGCACAGCCTCAATCTCGTCCTTCAGATTCTCATCATGCTGATAGGTGATATTATAGAACGTGCCAAACACCATGCCCTCATTATGCTGATAGGGCACGGAACGCTGCTGCCGGACAATGAAGACAGTTCCCACAATCAGGAACAGCAAAAATGGCAACTGCCACCACAACTGCCGACGGTGCTTTTCATCCACTCCTTTGATCTCCATAATTCTTGACTTCTAAATTCCTAGTTCAAATATCGAACGATATATAAAAGGTGTAGCCAAGTGTCGAGCTGTCCTGCAAGCCGTAGCCTGGCACATACCAAGTCTTTCCCATGGCCCCATCCTTGTGGGAGAGACGAAAGCGGTAACGGCCACTCCATCCCAAGTGCAGCGGACCGAAAACTTTGGCATCGAGGCCGAAGAGCACCTCTCCCCAGTGCATGTTGCACGACTCGCCGATAATCTCGTATGTGGTGTCCCACTTCCAGAAGGGGTCTTCCATCACGGGATGGCTGATGTCCACCTTATAGCTGGTAAACGCATAGCGGATGCCCACGAAGACGCGGTTTCCCGTATGCTTCTTGTTCATGATATTCACGTCGGCGCCAATGCGGAAATAGGGAGCCGTTGTCTTGTAACTGATTCCCGTAATCACGTCCGTTTCATGATTGGCATGTCCCAACCCCAACTCAAAAATCGGGAAATACTGGTCGTGCAGGTTCAGGCGCAAGGCACCCTCATATTGTCCATAGTCCGACAGCTGCATCTGCAATGCCCCCGCCATGTCAAACGACACGGCAAATCCCCGAAACAGGGGAATCGAGTCCTTTTCCAGTTTCAGGAATCGCTGTGCCCCTGCCTCCGTGCCGCAAAGCAGCAGAAGCAGCAGGCTAAGGGCGAGCCTTGAAATAGAAGAGCAAATGGGTTGTCGACGAATCATAGTCTACATACGATTTAGTAATAACAACACTGTCAATTCCGAAATGGGTACTGCGTACAGAGAGCAGACGGTGGAAGAACTTCACGCCGCAGCTCACCGACTCGAAATGGGGCTGGTCCTCCTTCTCAATCCAAACGGTATCGCTGACAGCCAGACGGGTCGTGGTGAACACCAATTTGTCAATGTCATGCTGATAGCTGATGGGCAGGGCGAAAGCAGTCGGCACTTCCTTTCGATTCAGAAGAATGGTGTCCGTTCCGT
This sequence comes from uncultured Prevotella sp., assembly GCA_947302435.1. GTDB lineage: Bacteria > Bacteroidota > Bacteroidia > Bacteroidales > Bacteroidaceae > Prevotella. The sequence goes on from CAMYVQ010000003.1 coordinate 78,813, forward strand.
TCTTCCGCATAGTGGTCACGGTCAAGGTGTCCTCCAAGGTGCCGTCGACACTGCACAACAGTTGTACCTTATTCTCAATCGGGCACTCAATACTAGAACACGACACAACTCCCAGCAACAACTGGCAAGCCATCACTCCAAGTGCCGCAACACCCACACAAAACCTACCGATGCGTTTCCACTTCTTCATTCCCTACTCCTTGCTCCTAATTCCATACTCTCAAATTATCTTCTCCACCTGATAGTCATTGCGATTGGTCGACGAACGGCTCACCAAGTCAGCCAAAAAACCTGTGAGGAACAACTGTGTGCCGATAATCATCATTGTAAGGGCAATATAGAAATAAGGCGAATTGGTGACGAGGCGCTGCGGTATGCCATTGGCCAGACACCAGAGTTTGTCGGCTCCAATGAAGAGGGCCGACAGGAAACCGATGAAGAACATCACCGAGCCCAAGAAACCAAAAACATGCATTGGCTTCTTGCCGAAAGTGCTGAGAAACCAAAGGGTTATCAGGTCGAGATAGCCATTCACGAAACGGTTCCACCCCATGAACTTCGACTCACCGTATTTACGGGCCTGATGCTGGACGACCTTTTCGCCAATCTTGTCGAAGCCGGCATTCTTGGCCAAATAGGGAATATAGCGGTGCATCTCGCCGTAGACCTCGATATTCTTCACCACTTCATTGCGATAGGCCTTCAGGCCGCAATTGAAGTCGTGCAGGTTCTTGATGCCACTCACCTTGCGGGCCGTCGCATTGAAGAGTTTCGTGGGCAACGTCTTCGACAGCGGATCGTAACGTTTCTGCTTGTAACCGCTCACCAGATCGTACCCCTCATCCATAATCATTCGGTAAAGCTCTGGAATCTCGTCGGGCGAGTCCTGCAAGTCAGCATCCATCGTGATGACCACATCGCCCTCAGCCTTGGCAAAGCCACAATAAAGGGCGGGACTCTTGCCATAGTTGCGACGGAACTTGATTCCATGCACATGGGCCGAACGCTGCTTTAGCTCACAGATAATCGGCCACGAACGGTCTGTGGAACCGTCACTGATGAAAATGACCTCATAGCTGTACTTATGCTCGTCCATCACGCGCTCAATCCATGAGAAGAGTTCGCCAATCGACTCCTCCTCGTTATAAAGAGGTATTATAACTGATATATCCATTTTTCAACCTTTGTTTTTCATTGATTATTCGGAATCTTCACCGACGACCGCATAAGGGCGGCTATCGGAAGGCCCAATACCACACCAATAAGGATATTGGCTTGCAGAACGCTCAGTGCCAAGTCGATAGGACGCACCGTGCGCATATCGTTGACCATCTGGTCGAAAGCATCTTTCGTAGCATACTGGCTCAGTATCTGTTCGTTCTCGGGACTGTCCAGCATTTTCTGGATCATTTGCAGAAAATAGCCCTGATCCAGATAGGCGAAATAGATGTATTGGGCCACGGCAAACAGCAGGGCTGCATAGAAAAAGGTCAGCACGACATAGCCCCATCCGCGACGGAACGAAATGACTCCCTCACGACCGTAATCGCGAAAAGCCTTCAAGCGAATGGCCACAAAAAACGGTGTTGCGGCTACTAAGACAAACACCAACAGTGAAATCGAAGGATTGCTCAATCCAATGATATAGCATGCAAAGCTCAACATCCAGAGAAGAGAGAGAAGCAGTCCGTCATAGCGAGCAAAGGCACGCAACTGTACATATTCTGCAGGGGTCATAGTCTGTTCATGTAGATTTTTCAGTGCAAAAGTACGAAAAAGTTAGGAGTTCCTTGCAAGCAAAGCAAAAAAAAATTGAGAAGAGATTGAGTAGTTAGAAGTTTTTCACAGAATCACCCACAAAAAATGTTAAACCATCAAAAATAACTTCCTTACGCACCCACTAACTCCCAACTTTTTTGTACCTTTGCACCCGCTTAACGCAAAACATGGGCCAGTCCTGTACGGCCAGCTCCCTCGGAATCCTCCAGGACGGGAACGTAGCAAAGGTACTTGGTTGTAGCGGCGCGATGCAGACCGCTTGCCCACCCGCCTCTTTAGCTCAGTTGGCCAGAGCACGTGATTTGTAATCTCGGGGTCGTTGGTTCGAATCCGACAAGAGGCTCAAAAAAAATCAGAACAGACCGCGAAGCACCATAGACAAAGGTGTTTCGCGGTTTTCTTTTTATATGATGGCAGAGTGACTGAAGCAAAAGTTGTACATACATTGTACATACACAATAAAAAAACAGCCCCATTCTCACGAATGGAACTGTCTGACAAAGTTTTTCTTTCAAAGGGGTCTGCCAACAAAATGAAAGGAGGCGACCCGAATTACTTTATTATTCTCGTCATCCTCACGGCTACAGCCATGGCGTGGCTCTTTCTCGCAATGAAGTTGCACTTCTCATAGAACGGAACAGCAGTATACCCGTAGTCAGGGTCAACAAGCGCATTCACGCTTAGGTACTTGCATCTGGGATGCTCATTCCTTGCCTTGCCGTCAATCCAATCCACGATACTCTCACCTATACCCGTCTCTCTCAAATCCTCCCTCACGGCAAGGTACTCTATCTCCAGTGCATCGATACTGAACCGGGTTCCGTCAGACGTCCTTACCTCAAGGGGCTTCTCCCTGATGGCAGTCATACCCACGATATTGCCGTCCTCCCTTACAACATAGCTCTCCAGTTCCGGCATCTTCTCTATCTTGGCCTGAAGCTTGTTGTGGATATAGTCATCCATTTCCGTAACGCCACAATAAAAATCAGAAAGAACAGACATGTCATCCGTTCTTTCGTAAGTCAGAGAGTGCTGTTGCTTGCTCATATCAGGTTATGCCCGCTCATCATGCTTATGACACTCAGGCTCACCGTACACACTCTTGTATTCCTCATACAAGTCGTCGGCAAAAGCGCCTGTAATCACAGGATCCTTTTCTTCAATTCCTAACATGATTCAGTTGTCGTTAAATTAATAATAATGTATCCTTTTTTTTTGTTGTAGCCGCTGTGCAAAGGTAGGCAATTATATGCATATTTACAAGTTTTTCTTGCCCAATTTTGATTAAAAACGCCAAAACAAGGCAAATCCAGATCAAACCCTACTCCTTGAACGAGGATTTCTTATAGCTGAACTCGAACTTCTTGTCGCTCGACTCAAACCAAGTGCCCTCGAACTTGTCGCCGTTGATGCGCAGCTCGCTTGTGTTATACTCAGCATGCACCGGTGCCCATCCCTCATGGCGATAGGTGATGCGCAGCTCGTCGCCCTGAAAGTTCCAAATGAACTCACTACACCCCTTCTCCACATCTTTGAAGGCATTCTCAAAGTACACCACGTAGCCCGTACCCTCCTTGGCCGTGTTCGAAGCACGGTCGAAACGCATGACGGCATACTTCTCCCCATCATCCGACCAGTTGCCCCATGCCTTGCTCAGTGTCCTTTCGACTCCTTCCCAAGTACACGAAGTACTGTTTTGTGTCAACTTGTTGACGAAGTTCATCTTCACTTCTTCAGGATCTTCGTCATCGTCCTTGCTACAGCTTACTGTCATCACGGCCAAGGCTGCAAGCATGGTCATGAAGAAATACAACTTTTTCATAATTCTTTTTTTTAATGATTAGAAAGTCCACCGTTAAAGGACGATGGACTCAGGACCTAATGTTTTCACAACGGAATAATCCTTATTGTGATTTGCTAAAAATTAGTGCTGCAAAGATATAGTTTTTCTTCATTATCACCAAACTTTCGGAAAGAAATTTGTACTTTTGTAGCAAAATAACTAAAAACAAAAAAATATGAAGAAAATTCTTGGCCTGGATTTAGGCACAAACAGCATAGGTTGGGCTGTGGTGAATGCAGAAGAGACAGCCCGCGAGAATTCGACTACCTATTTAAAGCCTTACGACATCAGCTCTGCCGGTAGTAGAATCATCCCGATGTCGGCTGACATCTTGGGAGATTTTGACAAAGGTAATTCCATCTCACAGACAGCAGAAAGAACAAGGCTTAGAATGGTTCGTCGTTTGAGAGAGCGCAACCTTTTACGCCGTGAGAGGATGCTTCGGACATTGAAGATATTGGGATTACTACCTGAGCATTTCGCTATACAGATTGACAAAACAGGAAAATTCATTAATGACAGAGAACCAAAGTTAGCTTGGAAAAAAGACGAGAAAGGAAAGTTAATATTCCTTTTTCTTAGTTCTTTCAATGAGATGCTTGCAGACTTTGCACTCCATCAGCCTCAACTAGTAGCAGACAACAAGAAAGTTCCATACGATTGGACAATCTATTATCTCCGCAAGAAAGCACTAACTCAAAAAATCACAAAAGAGGAACTTGCGTGGATATTGCTGCAATTCAACCAAAAACGAGGCTACTATCAGCTACGAGGTGAAGAAGATGAAGAAGACAATTCAAAACGAGTTGAATACCTTGCCCAAAGAGTGCTGAGAGTAGAAGCTACAAATGAGAAAAAAGGCGATGAGGTTTGGTATAATGTCTATTTAGAGAATGGCATGATTTACCGACGTACAAGCCGTTTCCCACTTGATTGGGAAGGAAAGATTAAAGAGTTCATTGTTACTACAGACCTTGAAAATGATGGTACTCCTAAAAAAGACAAAGATGGAAACATCAAGCGTTCTTTCCGCGCCCCAAAAGAAGACGACTGGACTCTGTTGAAGAAGAAAACCGAAATTGATATCGAAAACAGCCATAAGACTGTAGGATGCTACATATATGATTCCCTGCTACAAAATCCCAATCAGAAGATTATTGGAAAACTTGTTCGCACAGTTGAAAGAAAGTTTTACATAGAAGAACTGGTTCGTATCTTACGAGTTCAACAAGAACTGATTCCAGAGCTAAGAGACGAGGCTTTATATAAGAAATGCATTGAAGAACTATACCCTAACAATGAAGCTCATCGCAATAATATTTCCAAGCCAGATTTCGACAAGCTGTTCGTAAACGACATCTTGTTTTATCAACGTCCACTGAAAAGCAAGAAGTCTCTCATTAACAACTGTCCTTACGAATACCATCTTGATAAAAACGGTATCTCTTATCCCATCAAGAGTATTGCGAAATCAAACCCTCTATTCCAAGAATTCAGACTTTGGCAGTTCATACAGAATCTTCGCATCTACCAGCGTGAAAGGATTACAAATGACGGACAGTTAGACTTGGCCAGCAGCGTACCAACAGGAAAGTTGCAGACAGACGTTGATGTTACAGCAGAACTACTTAAGACGGAAGACGATTACGTCAAGCTGTTCGAATGGCTGAACAATAGAAACTCCATTAAGCAGGACACGCTACTAAACTCATACTTCAAAATAAAAAAAGAAAGAGGGAAAGACAAATATCCCTATCGGTGGAATTATGTGGAGGACAAAGAATATCCTTGTAACGAGACAAGAGCTTCCATACTCGTAGGACTGGAAAAATGTAATGTCAATGCCGGTTTCCTTACCCACGAAAACGAAATGGCATTATGGCATATACTCTACTCCATTGAAGACAAGCAAGAAATTGTCAAAGCAATGCGAACGTTTGTCGCAAAAAAGCATCTTGATGAGAGTTTTGCAGAAGTCTTTAGTAAACTGAAGCCCTTTAAGAAAGAATATGGTTCCTATTCTGAAAAAGCAATCCGAAAGTTACTTCCCTTAATGCGTATGGGCAAGTATTGGAATGAAGAAAATATTGATGCCAAAACACGGGAACGGATTGGGAAGATTATCAATGGAGAATGCGATGAAACAATCAAGAATCGTGTCCGCGAAAAAGCCATTAATCTTACAGAGCCGAATCATTTCAAAGGATTGCCTGTATGGCTCGCATGCTATATTGTGTACAACCGCCATTCGGAAGCAAAGGAAATAGAAAAATGGGAGAAGCCCGAAGACATTGACCGTTATCTGAGCCATTTCAAACAGCATTCATTGCACAATCCAATTGTGGAACAGGTGATAACGGAAACACTTCGTACCGTTCGCGATATTTGGCGAAAAGAAGGACAGATAGATGAAATTCACGTCGAATTAGGACGTGAAATGAAGAATCCTGCAGACAAACGTAGGCAGATTACAGAGCGCATTCAGCAAAACGAAAATACCAATCTGCGCATCAAGGCCTTGTTGATAGAGTTCATGAATCCAAATATGGGTATAGAAAATGTTCGACCATATTCACCCAGTCAGCAAGATATTCTAAGAATCTACGAAGAGAACGCGCTTGACAATCTCAAAAAAGAAGATAATGAATATGAGTTCGTAACAAAGATTTCCAAGATGGCTCAGCCATCAAAATCAGATGTCATTCGATATAAGTGCTGGTTGGAACAGAAATACCGCTCCCCATACACAGGGAGAACAATTCCACTGGCCAAACTGTTTACCCCAGCCTACGAAATTGAGCACATTATTCCGCAATCGCGCTATTTTGACGATTCGTTCAGCAACAAGGTGATTTGTGAAGCAGAAGTCAACAAACTTAAAGACCGTCAACTTGGCTATGAGTTCATCAAGAATAATGGTGGACAGATTGTACAGCTCAGCCAAGGAGATAGTGTTGAGATTCTTTCCGTTGAAAAATACGAAGAACTAGTAAAAGACCACTATATCAATAATCGGGCAAAGATGAAGAAACTGCTAATGGATGATATTCCAGAGGGATTCATCGAAAGGCAGCTAAACGACAGCCGGTACATCAGTAAGGTAGTGAAAGAACTGCTTTCCAACATTGTTAGAGAAAAAAACGGAAATGGAGAATACGAACAAGAAGCTGTATCGAAGAACCTGATTTCATGCAACGGCTCTGTCACGGATCGCCTAAAGAAAGACTGGGGGATGAACGATGTATGGAACAGTATCATCCTACCACGTTTCCAACGCCTAAACCAACTGACAGGCAGAAACTGTTTTACCACACTAAACAGCGAAGGTCATGAAATACCCAACATGCCTTTGGAACTGCAAAAAGGATTTAACAAAAAGCGTATTGATCATCGTCATCATGCAATGGATGCCATCGTGATAGCTTGTGCTACTCGCGAACACGTAAACCTGCTCAACAACGAGGCATCCCTTCCAAAGCACCAGGAAATGAAACATGCGCTTTCACGCAAGCTGCGCAGATGTGAGGAAATTGTTATTAACGGAAAGAAACGCAATATCTATAAAGAATTCCTGAGTCCATGGCCGTCATTCACGACCGATGCACGGAATACGTTACAAAACATTATTGTTAGTTTCAAACAGAATCTGCGCGTCATCAACAAGACCACAAACTTCTATCTGCATTTTGATGAGGATGGGAAAAAGAAGCTTCGCAAACAAGTGAATGGTGAAAGTTGGGCAGTACGCAAGTCCATGCACAAAGACACCATCTTTGGAGAAGTGAACTTACGGAAAAAAAAGACCGTTTCACTGAACGAAGCTGTCAAAACGCCTGACAGCATCGTCAACAAGGATTTCAAGAAGAAAGTCATGACACTATTGAAGGAAGGCCGCGACGGCAAGTTCATTAAACAGTACGTGGAATATCATAAAGATATTTGGTCTGACATCAATACTTCAAAAATAGAGATTTACTATTTCACAAAAGACGAGAAGAAACGGAATGGTGAACCCAAAGAACGCTATTTTGCCACACGCAAGCCACTTGACACAACATTCGACCAAAAGAAAATAGAGGAAAGCGTAACTGATACGGCCATTCAAAAGATTCTATTAGCACATCTGGCTGCTAAAGACAACGATCCTGAACAGGCATTTTCTCCTGACGGTATTGACGAGATGAATCGAAATATGACTGCTCTCAACAATGGTAAGTTTCACCAACCAATTCTGAAAGTGCGTGTCTATGAAAAAGCAGATAAGTTTGCAGTGGGACAAACAGGTAATAAAACGAAGAAGTTTGTGGAAGCGGCAAAAGGCACAAACCTCTTCTGGGCTGTACTCGGTACTGAGAAGGAAAATCAAGATACAGGTAAAACGGAAATCGTTCGTTCTTACTTGACGATACCCCTTAATGTCATGATTGACTGTCAAAAGAAGTATGGCTCAAAATGGAAAGTCAAGATTGAAATATATTTGAAAGAAAGGGGGCTTGTAAATGAAAACGAACGAATTCTATTTGTTATTTCTCCTAACGACTTATTATACTTACCCACTGAAGAAGAAAAAAAGAGTGGAACAATTCTGATTGATGTTGATAGGATATATAAAGCCATCAGTTTCAATAAAGAGCAGTGTTTTTGCATTAAAAGCAATGTATCAACTCCTATTGTCAATAAGGTAGAGTATACTACATCAAATAAAATGGAACGTGCCATTACTGGCGAAATGATAAAAGAGTCTTGCATCCCCATTAAAGTGAACCGGTTAGGAGATGTTGTTGAACTAAATGGTGTAAAATATTAATCATAGAAAAAACGTTCATACAATATGGAGCCAAACAGCATCATCACATACAAGCCTGCGGCAGAAACGATCAAACAGGCCATCCTTCAAGGACAATACGAAGCAGCCAAGGGAGTAAACCGCATCCAATTGGCCGTTTACTTCGGCATAGGTAAGTATATCTCGCTGAACACTCGTAAAGGTAAATGGGGTACCGGAGCCTTGGAAGCTATCAGCCAGATTCTTCGTAAAGATTTGCCAGGTCTAAAAGGATTTTCTGCAACTCAATTAAGAGAAATGCGCCTATTTTATGAGGCTTGGCAGATACTGGATCCTAATTCATCGGCCATGGCCGATGAAAGCTTAAAACCGAATTATAAAGAATCCATCTCAGCCAATTCATCGGTCATGACCAATGAATTACAAATCACTGGAAATCAAATAGATACTCATCATTCTATTCAAATCCCCAATCTAACAAACTTTCCTGTAGAAGATTTTTTTAATGTTCCGTTCACTCATCATAGCAAGATTCGTACAATCACAACCTCACTTGAAGCACGATACTATTATATTCATCGCACATCAGAAGAGAATCTCACAACAAGAGCTTTAGAAAAACTGATTAACGAAGATTCCTACGGCCATCGCGACACGATGCCGAACAACTTCACACAGAGCATTCCCAACACTACACTGGCCTGCAAAGCCGTATACTCCCCGACATAGAAGAGCTGAAGAAACTACTATGAAATAGCCTATGATCAAAAAGACCCTATGTTTTGGCAATCCTGCCTATCTCTCACTGAGAAATGCCCAACTGGTAATCAAGCTGCCTGAAGTGGAAAAGGCTGCCAACCTCACAGATGACTTCAAGAAAGCCAATGAGGTGACACGCCCCATCGAGGACATCGGAGTAGTGGTGCTCGACCACAAGCAGATTACCATCACACAAGGAGCATTGGAAACGTTGTTGGAAAACAACTGCGCCGTCATCACCTGCGACTCAAGCCACATGCCCGTTGGCCTGTTGCTGCCATTAGTAGGAAATACCACGCAAAACGAGCGATTCCGCGACCAGCTCAGTGCTTCTCTGCCCTTGCAGAAACAACTGTGGCAACAGACTATACAATACAAAATCCGTAATCAGGCCACAGTACTTCAGCAATGCTCTGATGCAGAAACCAAATGCATGCAGGCTTGGGCCAACGAAGTGCGCAGTGGCGACCCAGACAATTTGGAAGCACGAGCTGCCGTCTATTATTGGAAGAGTCTGTTTGGGCATATACCCGGATTCATCCGAGACAGAGAGGGAATTGCACCCAACAATCTGCTGAACTATGGCTATGCCATCCTTCGTGCCGTAGTAGCCCGATCACTGGTGGCCAGCGGTCTACTTCCCACTCTTGGCATTCACCACCACAACCGCTACAATGCCTATTGCCTGGCCGACGACATCATGGAACCTTATCGTCCATACGTCGACCGTCTGGTCTACGACATCACCGAACAATATGGGGTGGACGTAGAACTGTCAAAGGACATCAAGGCAGAATTGCTGTCCATCCCCACCCTCGACGTGGTCATTGCAGGGAAGCGCAGTCCTCTGATGATTGCGACTGCCCAGACCACAGCCTCCCTCTACAAATGTTTCAGCGGAGAACTTAGGAAAATAGTATATCCAGAAATGACGTAGATACGATTATGATAGCAGAACGATTCAGTGAATACAGGGTTATGTGGCTGTTAGTTTTGTTCGACCTCCCTACTGAGACGAAGAAAGACATTAAGGAATACACCAAGTTTCGCAAACGTCTCATTCAAGATGGATTCACGATGTTCCAGTTCTCCATCTATGTGCGCCATTGTGCCAGTATGGAGAATGCCGAGGTTCACCGCAAGCGAGTGAAAGCCATGTTGCCAGAGTTCGGGAAGGTTGGCATCATGTGTATCACTGACAAACAATTCGGTAACATAGAATTGTTCTATGGCAACAAGCCACAATTGCCAAACGCACCAGGTCAGCAACTGGAGCTGTTTTAGAAAAGGAGATTCCTGCTTGTTCTGCAGGAATCTCTCTTTTCTTCGTGGCATTTTTTCTTTTCTAATTTTCTTTGCATCTATCTGGCATTCAGCCGATTTCTCGAATCGAGATGTTTATGCCACCGCAAAGGTACTAATTTTTCAGCAAATCACAACCAAAGATTCAGTTACATCGCTTGTTTGTAGATGTTTATGCCACCGCAAAGGTACTAATTTTTCAGCAAATCACAACCTATCATAACGGATTGATTTTCAATGTGCGGATGTTTATGCCACCGCAAAGGTACTAATTTTTCAGCAAATCACAACGATCTTTCATTGTCTTTAAAATATCTAGTGATGTTTATGCCACCGCAAAGGTACTAATTTTTCAGCAAATCACAACTCTTAAAGATATGCCTGATATTAATAATGTGATGTTTATGCCACCGCAAAGGTACTAATTTTTCAGCAAATCACAACCGAGTCACGCTGATTCTGATAGAACTCCTTGGATGTTTATGCCACCGCAAAGGTACTAATTTTTCAGCAAATCACAACAGGTCGATGGGCTTTGTCGTGATGGCTCCGGATGTTTATGCCACCGCAAAGGTACTAATTTTTCAGCAAATCACAACCTCCATTTGATTCGGCAACTTTTTCCAAAGATGTTTATGCCACCGCAAAGGTACTAATTTTTCAGCAAATCACAACCCGCTCTCAATCTGTCGTACTTCTAAAACGGATGTTTATGCCACCGCAAAGGTACTAATTTTTCAGCAAATCACAACGGTGAAACGTTCAAAATGGAGTGAAAGCCGATGTTTATGCCACCGCAAAGGTACTAATTTTTCAGCAAATCACAACGATGTATGTTCGGCCATTCATACAATAAAGATGTTTATGCCACCGCAAAGGTACTAATTTTTCAGCAAATCACAACGACCCTCAATCATGTCACTTGCGGCTTGCAGATGTTTATGCCACCGCAAAGGTACTAATTTTTCAGCAAATCACAACAAAAGGCGCAGGGGGTCGGGGGGTGCAGCCGATGTTTATGCCACCGCAAAGGTACTAATTTTTCAGCAAATCACAACCAATGATTAATAGACATAACAATAATGTCAGATGTTTATGCCACCGCAAAGGTACTAATTTTTCAGCAAATCACAACATAATTCATTTTTTATTATTAATTTTGCAAGATGTTTATGCCACCGCAAAGGTACTAATTTTTCAGCAAATCACAACTACCAATAACAGCCGAAATGAAAGGGAAAGATGTTTATGCCACCGCAAAGGTACTAATTTTTTAGCAAATCACAACAGCGGAACACCAAAAAAAAGACTAATGTATATGCCACTGCAAAAACAGTCCAGCTATGTAAAGTCCTCTCTATGAGGACCGTCGTGCCAATAGTCGAAAAAATCTTGTGAACAAGGAGGGAGGTTGTCACCCTGACCTTCACGGAAGATGTCTTCCGTTTCCTGAATGGCCTTGCAGACTTCCCTCTCCTCCTCCCATTCATCAATTGGTTGGTCATAGTAGCCGTCATACTTTTCTGCAAACAAGTAATAGTAGCAGGTGCCAAAGTATTGATTGGCCAGATACTCATGTCGCTTGTCCCACCAATCATATTCGGGGAATCCCAGTGCTCGCCAAAGTTGACTATAGCGACGTTCGAGCAGTTCACACTCTGTTTCTGAAATCACATCGCGTAGTCTGACCCGATTGTTGTCAAACCTGACATAGCGCCAGTCGTCATAGTCTTTGTTCTCAATGAGATTTGCCGTTAATCTCCAGACCTTGCTGGCCCACCAAAAGTGTCCCGTCTCTGCACAGAGATCACCGAGACGTGAACCCTTCATGAACTTCTGTTTGCAACTGGCCGCACAACGTATGGGATGAATCTCACGGTTGACGATATCCTTCAGCAGTCGGGCTTCAAGATGGGTAACAACGCCATTTGGCATGCAGCTGCATACCCGATAGGGAATTCTTCGACGAGCGAAGCGACTTTGTCGATTCCTTCTTCTCATGCAAATCGTAGTTTAAAATCCTATTTTAGTTCTTGGACGTGGAATTTCGATGGAAACGATGTCCTCTGGTGTGATTGACAGTAGTTCATACTTGCCTTTTATCCGCTGTTTTACGCATCGGGTGGCATGTTTGATATAAATACGCTCTAACAGGTTTCCAACGAAACGGGCATTGCCCCATGTCTCTGTATCGCGGGCTTGGTAGGCCGAAGACAGAACATCAACATATTTCTGCCACGCTTCCCCAACAAACCTGTAACCATAGTCCAGAACACGCCGTTTCGTAATTTCCAACAATTCGTCTATCGTGAAGTCATTGAATTCAAATCTATTAGGGAAACGTGATTGCAATCCGGGATTGAGGTCGAGCAGCTTCTTCATCGGCTCCTTATATCCACACAAGACGACAGCAATGTCACGTTGCGTCTCGTCGGCAAGGATATTCATCAGTAGCTGTATCACCATTTTGCCCGGGTCGTTGGGGTGCGGGCTGTTCAGTAGGTAGGCTTCGTCTATCATCAGCACGCCTCCTTTCGCCATATCAAGAACCTGCCGTGCAGAACGTTCTTCGTCTCCCCAAAGGGTTCCCACAAACGTGCCACGGTCGCAGACAACGACATGTCCTTTGGACAATGCTCCTACCTGACGCAACAAGGAACCGTAAATCTTACAAACCGTTGTCTTTCCCGTACCGGGGCGACCAAGGAACAGACTATGAAGTGAGACGACATGCTGTTTGACTGTAGGGCAGAACTGTTGGAGCATCTTATTATAGCTGGTCAGGTTCAGCAACTCGTCCATACAATGTTTGATGTCATTGCAGCCCACAAGCCTGTCAAGTTCTTCACGGGGATTAGGTATGGGAGGTAATATTTCGACTTTGACACTGACATTCGGATTCTGATTAATCTCGCCATCAGGAAATGACACGTCTTCCTCATGAATAGTATGATCCTCATCTGCGTCGAAATCGCTTTCATCGTCGTAATCGTCCGTATCAGCTCCCTGCTCTTCGGGTGTAGGATTGCTTCCGAACGTTTCGTCATATTCCTTGTTGATGAAGTCGCTCAGCCGTCTTGCGAACTCTTCATATTCAAAATCTTCAGCCTCCGTTTGTGAGTCCTCCTGCAAAAAGGGATGACTGATGGAATCGTTTGTCTCTGAAGCAGTTAGTGGATTATTGATCAAGGCATCAACATAGCTCTTGCAGGCCAATTCCCTATCCTCATTTACACGTATATTTCGGTACTTGAGCCTCTTGAAATCATCAATGACCTTGACATTATAGGAATCCCATTGGCCATACAGTTCGTAACCATTGAGGATATCGGCTTCCGTCAACAACACACCATAAACAGGCAACGAGAGTTGTTCGTTGACAACCCGAACAGCCTGTGCCAGTTTCCAGACAATACTGACACGCGGCTCATGCTCTTCAGAATAAATAAGGGGACTGAGCGTATCAGACTCGGCATATATCTGCTCATGATGATGTCCGCAACAGTCAAGACATAGCACGACCATACTTGAATTGTCGCAATACAGATATACGTCGAAGTCCGTCAAAAATGGGGCTAAGCCCTTCAGGTGAGAGGAATAGACGGCATAATTCACCGCCATAGCATCTAAGTGTTTCCAGATCGTTGTTCGTGTCTGTCTCTTGAAATCATTAATGAGTCTATATTCTTTCAGCATAATCTACATAATTCTAATCACAATAAAAACAAATGAATATGTAAGTCCCCTTGGGATAGGGACACAAGAGTCAATAGGCAAGTACACCTGCACCGGCCTATGGAATTATAGAGTATTCAATTCAGAGAATACGCTATCACAATCCCCGACTTATTGTAGCAATATGTCAAAGAACGCACAAAACGACAAGGTACAATCCTCCTGTCGATTCTCAGATTCAGTTCTTCACTTCATCATTGAACCGCTCGAAAACTGACTGTTTCCTTTGTCATCTTGTTCATTCTTGCTACAATTATAAATATGATTTGTGATAGAATTATGTAATTCGGGCGCAAAAGTAGCTAAAAATTCCTTTCCCACCAAATTTTTTAGGATAAATTTTTCTGCACGACAATCAAACATCAATCATCCCACCATTGAAGTCAAATCATGTCACAATTAAA